>JALYQJ010000146.1 GCA_030855875.1 Acidobacteriota bacterium | reverse complement strand
CGTCGTTCCGTTTTACGAAGCGGAAATCGCGCCGAAAATAAAAGCCGGAAAACGTCTGATTATCGCCGCGCACGGCAATTCGCTTCGCGCACTCGTAAAATATCTCGACACAATCAGTGACGAAGACATCGTGCATCGCAACATTCCGACCGGAATTCCGCTCGTTTACGAACTCGGCGATGATTTGAAGCCGACAAACAGCTACTATCTCGGCGATCAGGAAGCCGTCAAAGCAGCACAGGAAGCCGTTGCCAATCAAGGAAAAGCGAAATAAACATTGAAACCGCGGATTATTTATTCCGACCCGTAAAGTTTTTTATTTTTCGACGCGACGGGTTTTAAATTGTTTTTGGATTTCCGGTCACTATTGACCGGCGACATTTTTTGCTTTTTTAACAAACGCTCTATCTAAAATTTTTGCGGTTTTTTCGGCGTGTTTCGGTTCGGATAACCACTTGAGTGAATAATCACGCGCCGC
Source organism: Acidobacteriota bacterium (assembly GCA_030855875.1). Classification (GTDB taxonomy): domain Bacteria; phylum Acidobacteriota; class Blastocatellia; order Pyrinomonadales; family Pyrinomonadaceae; genus SXVE01. Next base: position 5,021 of record JALYQJ010000146.1, on the reverse strand, counting down.
CGCCGACATCCGTTTATACTCGAAATCGTTCATATTCAAACAGTTTTCGATTCGCTCTTGCCAACCGGAAATATCTTCGAGCGGAATATGCCATCCGGCATTATGTTTCTGAACATCATTCCAAATCGTTCCGTCGCTCAACAAAAGCGGGCAGCCGGCGGCTAACGCTTCGATACAGACGTAACCGAAATTTTCGTTTAATGTCGGCAAAACAAAAAAATGGTTCTCACAAATTTTTTCTAATCCTTCGCGGTATGAAAATGCTCCGGGAAAGGAAACGGATATGTTTTCGGGAAGCGTTTTAGCGAGTGTTTGACATTCCCGCACATAGCCCGAATCCTCCGGCGGTCCGATAATCGCAAATTCTACTTTTCCCGTTTTTATTTCGCGCAGACGCTCAAGAAAAAAACCTACGTTTTTCTTTCTGACTATGCGCGAAATAAAAACGAATTTTACCGAACCTTTTTCCTTAAAGGGTTTCCATTCCGGCGTATATTCCGGCAAAATCGTTTTCGGTGTCAGATCAGGCGCGACCAAAATCTCTGCATCCCGACCGATAACTTCTTTTATTTCAATCTTTTCGGCTTCGGTAGAGGCTTTCCAAATTATATTATGATAAAGATTTACAGATTTGGCGGATTGAAGAAATATTTTTTTCTTCAGCGGCTTGAGTGACAGACCTGCTGCCGACAGCTCACCGCACGGTGCCAGAATTACAGGTATATCGGCGATTTTTTTATTGCGCCGCGTCATCAAAAATTTTATCACCGGAGTAGCGAAGACGCTGTTGAGATAAAAGGCATTCGGTTTGATTTCATTAATTAAACCGGCGAAAACGCTCCGGCTTAAATTTTTCGGCGAGAAATAATAAACATTCGCATCGCCGCTGCGATTCCATTGATCCGTTTTGACGGTCGTAAAAGGCTTTTTATCACCTTTGCTGTCATAATTTCGGGCGGCAATGTAAAAATCGTATTGATGACAGAACCGGTCTACCAGATTGACGATAGTCCACATACCGCCGCCGCTTTTATAGCTGGGAAGATAGTAATCGCAAAAAACCATTATTCGCTTTTTCATAATTTTTCACACGCGCTTTTTGAGCTTTGTTCGCTCATAAAATTTATGAAATGCAGCTTTTAGATTGTTAATCCTGAAACAATTCCGGCAGCAGTCGGTGAAACATTTTTTTGATGTTATCAAAGTCAGAAAATCAAAGCACTTATGTTTTCAGCGCATAACTTTCAGGCGGTAAAGGAATTGATTCCACGCTCCGGGAAGCCGCTCTCTGAAAAAATTCAGATTGTGCGGCGCGAATAAAAATTTGGGACGCAGGTATAATTCGGCGTTGTTGAGCGAGAAAAAAATCCGGTGTTTGCGCCAGTTGGGAAAATTTTTAATCAGCGTGTAGCGCGCCGAAACTCCGAGCGTTTGAATGCCGAAAGGGTAAGAAAATCCGAAATGCAGAGGCTGCGACTTGATTACCAAATCCGGCGCGGCTTCCGGCTCTTCACGGAATTCGCCGCTTGCGACCGAAAATACGACCGTACGGTCGAGGTCGGGAATTCTGACCGTCACCGGTTTTAATAAAAGCCGCAAAAGCGAAACAGGATATTTCTCGTGCAGATGCCGGACGAGTTTATCAAAAGCGGCGGCGATTTCCGCGAGCGGGATTTTTTCGCTCGTATCGTAAGTTAAATTCTCCATCGAGTCGTAAAATCTGCGAAAATGCGCCAGCGCGTCGGTCGAATCGTGTTCCGTCCCGGTGCGATAGGTTTCACCCGGATATAAAACCGCCAGCTTCTGATTTTTCCCGGCAAAGTATTCTGCAACATCCTGCGGCTTGTTGCTGTAATCGTTAATGTATCTGTTATCTTCGCTGGAAAAATAAATAAAACTGGCAAAAGGAATAGTCAAATCAGCCTGCAAATCAATATGATTTGCCATCATTTTTTCCAAAATATTGAGGGATTGTTGCGGCAGATGATTTTCATAGTCTTGAAAACCGCTGTATCCGGCAATCGAAAATTGGTTCAACACGACATTGATCTTTCCGAGATCGTTTAATATTCGCTGACAATCGCCGGTGTTGACTTCGCAGTCGTTCATATTAAAAACAACTTTACCACCGCTAATAACGCCCAGAGCCGAATCCATCGTGCCAGCCTGATAACAGTAAACCTTTGTCCGTTCGGTCAAATCAACTGTTTCCCGATGCGGAAGCGAAACGACTTTGGAAAAACCGAGTCGCTTGAAAGCCTTCAACATCTTTTCCGAATTGTTTTTCTGATACAAAACAGTAACCCGTTTTTTAAAGGAATCGGGCAGCGAGCGGAGCGTCTGAACGTGAAAATGATCGGGATGCTCGTGGGAAATAAAGATGTAATCAATTTCATCGTAGAGAGCTTCATCAAAAGCCGGCAGAGGCGAAAGCGACCACGAATCGTTAAATGCCTTGCCGTGCAGCCAGGGATCCGTCCAGATCGAAATGTCCGATTTGATAATGACCGAAGCGTGAGAAATTAAGCGTATTTCCATAACAATCAATTCGATTAAAGTTTACAAACTAAAATTTTATTCGATTAAAATCGAAAAAACAATTCTGCATCGTAGAGTTGCCGTTAGCAAACAAACTTCGCGGATGAATTTTTGATTTGCCGCGGATGTCTTTAAATGCTGTTTTTCAGAAATGAACAATTTCTAAAGCCGGGATTAATCATCTCGAAAAACGGGCGTTGCACACGGCGGGCAGCCGAAACGGAGTTTGCCCGAACGCTCAAAAAAGCGGGTTGACGAAAAAATGATAAAAAATAAAAAAAAGTTTTTGCGTCTTGACCATTATTTATCCTAAAAAACATCGGCTTTTTACCGGATGTTGCTTTTGCTTTTTGCCTATGATACTTATTGATGAATTCATAATGCAGAAATTTTTCCGTAAAAAAACTAAAATATTTCAAACATATTCTTCTGCCAAACCGCCGATGCGATTTTCAGCTCACCGTGAGGTATTGTTGCGCGGCTAGGCAACCTTTTCAAAGTTCAATAAAATATTTTCCGATGATTAAGATAAGAACAAAATTCAAACAGATTTTGTCGAAACTCGTGCCGGATAATTCACGGGTACGATACTTGATATACCTCGGAAAGTTTGAGCAATGGCGGAAAAGCCGCAGTGAAACATTTCCGTTATTCGACGACCGGTATAAACTTTACGATTACCTGAACGAAAAAGTGATTGGCAGCGAGCCGGTCGGATATTTGGAGTTCGGTGTCTCCAAAGGCGAAAGTCTCAAGTATTGGACGGAAATAAATAATAATCCTCACTCGAAATTTTGGGGTTTCGACACTTTTCTCGGACTGCCCGAAAAGTGGGAAGTTTTCACTACCACAGTAGAAAAAAACTCTTTCACGATGAACGGCAATCCGCCTGACATAAAGGACGAGCGGATTACTTTCGTAAAAGGTCTTTTTCAGGAAACCCTGCCCGACTTTTTGAAAAAATTTGAAAATTCCGGGCGGCTCGTCGTCCACAACGATGCCGATTTGTATTCCTCGACTCTTTACACATTATGCCGTTGTAATGACATCTTAAAACCGGGAACTATCGTTATTTTCGATGAATTCACTTCCGTTCTGCACGAGTTTCGCGCCTGGGAAGATTACTGCTCGTCGTTTATGAGAGAATATATCGTCATCGGCGCGACAAAATCCGCACATAATTATTACAGTCAGATTGCCGTCGAAATGAAATAAACCTTACATAAATCTTAAAAATAAACAGAAGGCAGGATTTCCGCAACTTTTCGCCGGTAAATTCAAACTGCGGCAATAGACAGCGTGAGATTTATTCTTTATGCTGTCTTTTTGTTTCGCGCCCGTAAATTTTTATGCTCTGGCAAAAAATCATCTTTTTTACGCTCGTCGTCGTCTGTTTGATGATTTCGCCGCCTGCCGCGCTCGCGTTGGGATTGATTCTGGCTTTTACAATCGGAAATCCATTTCCGTCGGAAACGAAAAAAACGACGAAATATTTGCTTCAGGTTTCCGTCGTTCTGCTCGGTTTCGGGATGAATCTGGCGAGCGTCGTCAAAGCCGGAAAGGACGGCATTTTGTTCACGATTGCGACGATTTTCGGGACTTTGGTTTTAGGCTTTTTGATCGGTAAACTGCTCAAAATAAATGGTAAAATCTCCGCGTTGATTTCTTCGGGGACGGCGATTTGCGGCGGCAGCGCGATTGCTGCGGTCGCTCCGGCGATTGATGCCGACGCGGACGAAACATCGGTTTCGCTCGGAACGGTTTTTATTTTGAACTCCGTCGCGCTGTTTGTTTTTCCGATCATCGGACACAGCTTAAACTTAACGGAAAATCAATTCGGCGTGTGGTCGGCGATTGCGATTCACGACACGAGTTCGGTCGTCGGCGCGGCGGCGAAATACGGCGACGAAGCATTGCGGATTGCCACGACCGTCAAACTCGCGCGGGCTTTGTGGATCGCGCCGGTCGCGCTTTTATTTGCGTTTCTTTATCGTGCAAAAAGTTCTGAAAAGAAAACGAAAATTGCGATTCCGTGGTTTATATTTTTGTTTCTGCTGGCGACGGTTATCAGAACTTACACGCCCGCCGAAGTCCCGCCGAGTATTTTCGATTCGCTCGTAAATTTAGCGAAAGCCGGTTTAACCGTGACGCTTTTTTTAATCGGAGCGAGTTTGTCGCGTGAAACTTTAAAGAACGTCGGAATAAAACCGCTCATTCAAGGCGTTTTGTTGTGGCTCGTGATTTCGCTGGTTTCTTTATGGGCGGTTTGGAAAATATTATAAGAACATAGCCACAAAAAGGCACAAAGAACTCAAAAGTAAGAATTTATATTCATAACTTTTGAGTTTTTTGTGCCTTTTTGTGGCAAATGCTCTTAATTTAATCTAGTGCGGCGACAACACGACTTTGCGCCAGTTGTTTTTATCGTCGTTAAAATTACCGTAAGCCATCGGAGCTTCGGACAATTTCAAGCGGTGCGAGAT
>JALYQJ010000130.1 GCA_030855875.1 Acidobacteriota bacterium | reverse complement strand
AGATAACCTTCGTCAATTCCTTCGACGCTGCCGAGCGAAAGATCGAGCGAATGCGGAATCAGCGGAAAATGTTCTTTGAGCAGTTTTAATTCTTCGAGCTTTTGCGGTTTCGCGTTGAGAAAATGGTCAGCGGTTATTTCGAGAAAATCAATTTTATCCTGATTAAGAAAAACGTCGGCGCGAAATTGCTCACGAAATCCTAATCCGACTCCTAAATTTGAACATTTATCATTCATCCTTCTTTTTTCAATTTCGCGCATTATATCCAAAGTTAATCTTTCGACTGCAAATTTGTTGAATGATAAATGATAAATGTCGAATGTTAATCGCCGCCGCCGCAACCGCCGCAACCGCCGCCGCCGTCGCCCGACGAACAACTGCTGCCGCAGCCCGAACCGCACGAACTAGCCGCCGATTGTTGCTGTGACCTTTGAAATGCCTGATTGTAATTATCGAAAACAGTTCCGACTAAAATTCCCGAACCGAAAATTCCGACGCTCAAAAGCAGCGGATCAACGCCCGCAAATGTCGTTTGATGAACGCCGCGCCGTTCGCCGTTTTGAATATAACCGGCTTGTGATTGATATTTTAAGCTGTCGAAGGCAAGCTGCAGACGTTCGAGATAAGCTTTGCCGAGTTTTGAAACACGCGGCATTTTTGAACTGTAATAGGTAATCACCAAACCGACGGCGGCGAAAATTACGAGAAAAGCGACGTTTGTTTGCCCGTAAGCGTAGGCGGCGAGAAATTTGTAAAATCCAAACCCGAAAATCACCGCGAATGCCGACCACTTCCAGATCGAAAAGCTGTTTCGCAAATTATCGCCGATCAGCATTTGCTCGCGTTCGAGCCGATTTTGGTAAGTTAAACCGTAACTTTCGATCTGCGTGATTAAACCGTTCGCCTGAAAAACTTCTCCCACATCGCGCGATTGACCAATCCATTTCAGCGACAGTTTTTCGATTTCGCTTAAATTTTCGTCTGATCGGTTGTATATTCGTTTTATTGCAGATGATTTTTCTTCGATTTTCAGTTCGGCGTAGCCTTTCTGCATCAAACTAAAAATCGCCGAACGGGCGACTTCGTTGATGCCGCCGCGAAGATACGCGATTTGATACGGATCAATTTCGGCGGGAATTGGCGGAAGCGGAAGATTGTTTGTTTTATCTATCCCGGTTTTGGCAAAGCCGAGAAAAATCAGCGTAAAAAGAATAACGAAACCGTATAAAACCAGAAAATACGGTCCATACATCGAAGCCAGCGGATTATCAAGCAGAATGTCCATAACAGAAAATTCCTCCTCTCAACAGCTATTACGATTTCCGTCTTTTTATAGTTCTAAATGTTACAAAGATTTAATATCGCGTATATTACGACAGTTATCTTTCGATAAAAACCTGCGTGTTATGAAATTGTATTCCGGTAAAAAAGATTTCGGGAAAGCCGATCTGCCTGATAGAGAAAACTTTACGTTTTCCGCTTTAGATAATAAAACGCCCGCCGCGAAAATTCAACCTTTTATTTGGGAGTTTGAAAAATTACTGTGCAGGAAATTTGGCAATTTCGCTTTTCGTCCAATCACACAGCGTTTTTATTTCATCATCGCTCAACGCCGCGTCGCGGTGTATCCATAAATACGACGGCAGCGGCATTTCTTTGGTTTCGACCTGTTCGCAGATTTCTTCGAGTTTACGTTTTTTGCGTTTCGCTTCGTAAGTATTCCAGAGCGACAAATTCATTTCGCCGCGTCCTTCTTTAATGTGATCGGCTAAAAACCACGCCGACGGCTGAATTTTTGCATACCACGGATAAACCGTTTCGTTGGTGTGGCAATCGCTGCACGAGCGATTGAGGATCGCCTGCACGTTTTCGGGAACCGCCGTCGCCGCCTGCAATATTTCGCCCTGCACAACCGGCGGATTGGTAAAATCAGGACGTAAAAACTGGATGATGACAAAAAGCGAGAATAAAACGACGGCGATAATTTTCAAAGCCTTTTTCATTTTGCGATTGTATACGAAAAAAATCGGGTAACAACCACATTTTCCCGATTTTTTATAATTGTCGTAGATTTATTTTTGATAGCTGATGCGCCAAATCTTTTTCGCGCCGTCATCGGCAATCAGCAGCGAGCCGTCGGAATTGACGAGCAAGCCAACGGGTCTGCCCCAAACTTCGTTGGAATCTTCGCTCGGCAGCCAACCGGACACGAAATCTTCGTATTGATTGCCGACGAGTTTTCCGTTTTTGAAGCGGACGCGAATAATTTTGTAGCCGGTCAGTTTTTGACGATTCCACGAGCCGTG
>JALYQJ010000124.1 GCA_030855875.1 Acidobacteriota bacterium | reverse complement strand
TTTCGGCTTCACGCGCCTGATTGCGGTCGGCTTCCTCACGCTGCTGTTCCGCGCTTTGACCGGGATTTCCCGGCGGCAGAGCTTCGAGCGGAGCAAACGCGCCGATACCGCCGCCGCCCGTCAGATTCCAGCGCACTTTTTCGATTGCGGCGTAAAGCTGACGTTTGTCATTCGTAAATTGCTGCAACGCGCCGATTCCTGCGCCGGTGCGGATAATCGCCGCAAGATCGCCGGGCTGCATCTGCTCGTCAACGAATTTCTTCAAAGCGCGGCGGACGTAATATGTGCTTTCAAACGACAGCGTTAAATCGTCAACGACGAGCGCGATTGTGCGGCGCACCTGTTCCGGTCGAACGGCGGTCGGCGGCAGCGGCGCGGCGGCAGTGTTTCCGGGCTTTGCGGGCGCGGTTTCGCTTTCGGTTTTGACGTTGGAAACGAACGAGAAATTAGAGATTTCCTGTTTCACGCCGTTTTCGTAAATCTCGACTTCTTCGGGCTTTAAATCGGTGATGATTTTGCCGCTTTTGTCGGTGACGGTCGCGTCAATTTGGATCAACGAAGTGGAAATTTTGACCACATCATCATCGTCGGGCGGTGTCGGCACGGCTGACGGTTTTATCGTTTGAGAAAAAACATTCGAGGCGAGAACCAGAAATAACAGGAACGTGGGAAAAAACAATTTCATTTTAAATCTCCGAAAATAACAAAAATCTTTGTTATCATATAACGGAAAAGTTTGTTTGGAAAGATAATTTTCTCTGCCCGCGGGACAAAACACCTGTCTTTTTTCGCATCAAAAATTCGGAGCGTCAATAAATGTCAAATCTTCAAAAAAGTCACATTAATCGTTATTCATTTTTTACCATTTTCATTTTTATCTGCGGTTTCCTTTTGATTCCGTTGACGACCGGCTGCTCGGCAGCAGTTCGGCAGATGACCGAAGACGACGCTTTACAGGTGATTCGCCAATTAACAAAAGATGGAAAATTGCCGCCGGAAGCGACGGTTTTAGAAATCGAAAATCGTTACGCGAAAACCGCGACCGGCGCACTCGCCAAACTTTTGCGGGCGCGAATCAGGTTTGAAAACAGCGATTACGACGGCGCGGCGCAGATTTTAAATTCCGACGTTTTCCGCGAAAAAACAAAATTGGGCGATTACGCACTTTGGCTGCGCGGACGCGCTTTGCAGCAAAATGGAAAACACGTCGAAGCGATGAACGCTTTTTCCGCGCTCATCAAAGAATTCCCGAATTCGACGCGGGCGAAAGACGCGAAACTGCTCTGGACAAATTCGGCGATGAGCGCGGGACAAACCGCACAAATCCCGAATTTGTTAAAGGAATTGACCGACCAAAATCAGCCGGACGCGCTTCTGCTCGCGGCAAAATCCTACGAAGCGCAGGGAAATCAACAAAACGCCGTAAATTTCTACCGCAAAGTTTATTTTTACGGCGCGGGCGGCGACGCGGCGAAAGAAGCCGAAGCGAAACTGACGGCACTAAATCAGACTCTAACGCCGCAAACGCCGGAGGAAATCACGGCGCGGGCGGAAAAACTTTACAACGCTAAAAAATACGCCGACGCGCAGAAGGCTTACGGCAGTTTGATAACGAGTTTTCCAAACGCGGCAACGCCGGAGATTCATCTCAAACGCCTGATTACATTTTCAAATCTGAAAATGATGAACGAAACTCAGGGAGCGTTTAATTTGATTCCGCAATCAGCCGTAGAAAAGGAAGACGCTTATTATCAACTCGCCGTCGGTTACGCCAAAGCGCGTTTGTGGGCGCAGGCGCGAACGACGATTGAAGAAATGCGGCGGACGTTTCCGAAAAGCGATAAAACGCCGCGAGCGTTGGTTGACGCGGGAATGGCGGCGCGTGACGCGAAAAACAAACTCGAAGAAAGCTATTTTCTGAAAACCGCCGTCGCCGTTTATCCGAACGCGGTCGAAGTCGCCGGAGCGCAGTTTGAACTGGCGTGGCTCGAACACGAAAACTCGAATTTCGCCGGTTCGTCGCAGATGTTGATCGAACATCTCGCCCGCTACGTTGACAAAGACACGACCAATCGCGGCAAAGCCGGATATTGGGCGGCGCGTGATTCGGAACGCGCCGGAAAAATGCCGGAAGCCTGCGCTCTCTACGACGGAATTATGCATCGTTACGCGGCAAACTGGTATGGCTACGTCGCGCTTCAAAGATTGACAAATTTGCGCGGACGCGGGCAATGCCAAACCGCGCCAAGTTTTCCCGCGGGTTCACTCGTGCCGAAAGCGATTGCGAATTTGAAAATGATAACGGTCGCGCCGGAAACTTCGACCGCCAAAGAACTCGAACGCGCCGAAAAATCCGAAGAACTCTCGATTGTCGGGCTTTTCGATTGGGCGGTTGAAGAACTTCAAACGGCGCAGAAAACCGCCGCGAACAGTCCGAAAATCAATCTCGCGCTGGCGAAACATTATCGTTTCAAAGGCGATAACGTCGGCGCATTATTGGCTCTGGCGAAAAGCTATCCCGATTATTCGCAGATGAACCCGGAAGAAATGGGAGCGGAAGAATGGGATATTTTTTATCCTTTGACGAATTGGAAAGAAATTAAATACTGGGCAAAACAGCGAAATTTGGACGCATACCAAGTCGCCGGTTTGATTCGTCAGGAATCGGTTTTCAATTCCCGCGCTAAATCACACGCGAACGCTTACGGCTTAATGCAGTTGCTGATTCCGACGGCGCGAATGATGGCGAAAAAATACGGTTCGGCGGCGGTGCTTGACGGCAATACGCTTTTTCAACCGGCTTTGAATGTCGAACTCGGAACGGCATATATGCGCGATCAACTGACAAAATACGGGCGCATCGAATATATGGCGGTTGCCTATAACGCCGGTCCCGGGCGCGTCGTCCAATGGCGAAACATTTTGCCGTTTGAGATTGACGAATACGTCGAAGAGATTCCGTTCCGCGAAACAAAAGGTTATGTTCAGGGCGTAATTCGCAACGCCGCGCAATATCGTCGGCTTTACGACGAAAACGGAAAGTTTAAGGCAAACGTCGGAACACGCGCCCTGCGCGGCGAAATTGACGCGAAGCCGCGCGAACAATTCGCCGCCGAATTCCCGGAAGTCATTTTGGATGAAAAAAGCGGCGGATAAATTGAGAAGAATAGGACGCGGGTTGAGCGCATTAGCACGGATAAATCAAATTATAAAAATTGTATTTAAATCCGCGTAAAAGCTCGGAACCGTCAGTGGCAGCGGACGGTTCAAGTTAGGTAATTGAAATGTCTATTAACAATTGCTGCGTTAAATTAT
>JALYQJ010000056.1 GCA_030855875.1 Acidobacteriota bacterium | reverse complement strand
GATGCTTGTTTCCGCCGTTTTTGTCGGAACTATCAATGCCCAGTCGGGAACAACGACAATTAACGGAACGGTCAGCGACCAAAACGGCGCGGCTGTGCCGGGCGCGACCGTGAAATTAACAAACCCGACAAACGGATTTGAGCGCACGACGACGACGACCGATGAAGGGAAATATAGTTTCCCTTCTATCCCGCCTGACACTTATCGGGTAGAAGTTCAAGCAGGAAACTTTAAAACGTCGGTTAGAACTGATGTCAAAGCGTTGGTTGACTTACCGCTTATCGTTGATATACCGCTCGAACCCGGGGACGTTTCGGCGACCGTGACTGTTGCCAGCAATACGATTGATTCGATTATTAACACACAGGACGCGACAATCGGAAACAATTTTGTCCCGGAACAAATTACGCAGCTTCCGACGGATTTGCGAAGAGTTGCCGATCTTTTGAGCTTGCAGCCCGGTGTGACGAGAGAAGGTTATGTTGCCGGCGGCAGAAGTGATCAGGCGAATGTTACGCTGGACGGCGTTGACATCAACGATCAGCAAACGGGCGGACGAACCGATCAGCTTCAAACGAGTCAAGGAACCGTTTTGCGTTTAACGACGGAGGCGGTCGAGGAATTTCGCATAACAACTACCAATGCGAACGCCAACCAAGGACGCTCGTCGGGCGCACAAGTTTCTCTTATAACCAAGAGCGGAACAAATGATTTTCGCGGCTCGGTTTTTTACTTTTACCGTCCGACGGCTTTTTCCGCGAATTCCTTCTTTAACAATCTCGCCGGAGTCGAGCGTCCCAGTCTAGCACGCGATACTTTCGGCGGTTCGATCGGCGGACCTATAATCAAAGACCGCGCCTTTTTCTTTTATTCTTATGAAGGACAAAAGCAAAAGGAAGAAGTTTCTGTTACCCGGATAGTTCCGCTGGCAAGTTTAGGAGCAGGACAATTAAGATTTTTTGGAGCCGCACCGGGCGATCCGGCTGGAACGAATCGGCTTATTACGCTTTCCACCGCTCAGTTAAATACAATTTATTCCGGTGTCGGAATAAATCCAGCGGCGGTAGCAGTTTTTGCCGGTGCAGCATCGCGTTATGCGGCAAACGACACATCTGTCGGAGACGGTATAAACACCGGCGGATTTCGTTTTAATGCGCCGACAACTGTTGATGAAAACACGAACATTGCCCGTTTTGACTTTAATTTGAATGATAAACAAAGTCTGTTTGTGAGAGGTAATTACCAAAGCGACTTAACCAACGGAGTTTCAGCATTTCCCGACACTGCGGCGACCGGATTGTGGAGTCATCCATATGGATATGTTGCCGGACATACATGGACTATCAGTAACAATAAGGTCAACAACTTTCGTTACGGATTGACCCGACAGGCTTTCAGCACACAGGGAGATTCAAACGAAAATAGCATCAGTTTCCGGTTTGTTTATTCGCCGCTGCTCTTTTCGAGAACATTGAGCCGCGTTACCCCTATTCACAATTTTACTGATGATTTTACCTTGATCAAAGGAAACCACACCATTCAAATCGGCGGAAATGTTCGGATAATTCGCAACAAGCGCACCGATTTGGGCAGTGCTTTCGATAGTGCGGTCACGAATCCATCATTTTACGCTGATTCCGGTCGAGTAATTGACAGAGCGTTGACTGCCGCCGGTTATACCGTTCCAGCCAGTCAGCGCTCGAATGTTCAAAATGCTGCAACAGCTTTGATCGGACGTTTTTCGCAATACAGCGGAAACTTTACGTTTGATTTAGACGGAAGCGTTTTGCCGCAGGGAACTCCGACTAACAGAAATTTTTCAACGGAAGAGTATGACGTTTACGGTCAGGATATTTGGAAGCCGTTCCGAAATCTGACCTTGACTTTAGGACTGCGCTACGGAGTGAGCCGTCCGGTTTACGAAAAGAATGGATTTCAGGTTGTTCCCAAAGAAAGATTAGGCGATTTCTTCGATCGGCGCGTAGCGAGTGCGGCGCAGGGAGTTCCGCTTAACGACTTAATTGAATTCGAGTTAGCCGGACCAAAGAATAAAGGTCAGGGCTTTTACAGTACGGACTGGAACAATTTCCAGCCTCGCGTAGCCGCCGCCTGGACACCGAACTTTGACAATAAATATCTTAAAGTTTTGTTTGGTGATGAAGGTGATTCGGTCGTGCGCGGCGGTTTTGCAATTACCAACGATTATTTCGGTCAACAGTTAGCTGTTTCATTCGATGGACTGTCAACAATCGGCTTTACTTCTTCAAGCACAATTTCCGCCAACACCTACAACATCACGACCAATCCGGCACCGCGCTTTACCGGTTTCGGGCAAAATGTTCGCACCCTTCCGGGAGTTCCGGCACCGACGCAGCGATTTGCGACTGCAGTGACACCCGGATGTTTAGCCGGAACCGAAGAATGTCCGCAGCGTATCGAAACTTCGCTTGACGGAACAATTGTTTCGCCGACAAATTATACCTGGAATGTTTCTTACGGTCGACAGCTTCCGAAGGGAATATATTTTGAAGCCACTTATACCGGGCGCAAAGCGCGTAATTTGTTAGCGTCGCGCGACGTTAACGCGCTCAACAATTTAGTTGACCCGCGAAGCGGTATGGATTGGTATACAGCGGCAGGCTTATTAGTAGATTTACGAAATGCCAATGCTCCCGTGTCAAGTGTTCGTCCAATTGCATATTTTGAGAATTTATTTCCGGGTATTGCAGGAAGTTTCGGCGGCGGAACTACTAATTCCACTCAAGAAGTTTATCGCCTGCTCGCAAGAGAAACAGTCAATAACAGTCCGACCGGTGCGCCACTCGGCGGTTTTGACATAGCTGATTATACGTTTGTTCAGCTATTAATTGACGATTTGGGTATTGTTCCGAATCTTTTCTATCATCCGCAGTATGCCGCTTTTTCAGCATTTAGCAGCGTTGCCAAATCCGATTATCACGGTGCCGCATTTAGTTTGCGCCAGAGACTCGGCGAAGCATTGTCGTATGACGTTAACTACACGTTTTCCAAATCTTTGGACAATGCTTCGGGCTTACAAACCGGAACATCATACGGCTCACAGTTTATTTTGAATTCTCTTCGCCCTCAGGATAACTATGCGGCATCTGATTTTGATATTCGTCACGTGGTTAATGCCAACTTTCTTTTTCAGGCTCCGATTGGCAAAGGGCGCAAGTTCTTCAGTAATATGAATTCAATAGCCGATGCGTTTTTGGGCGGTTGGCAGCTTACCGGTGTTTATCGCTGGAATAGTGGATTGCCGCTTTCGACACCTTTTGATGCGGCGCAATGGGCGACGAACTGGAATGTTCAGTCGAACGGAAGCCGCACCAGTAATATTAATGCTCGTTCGGTTCGTTCGACACAAAACTTGTTCAGCGATCCGGCAGCGGCTTTTGCTTCATTTCGTAATGCGCGTCCGGGCGAAACCGGCGAACGAAACACTATTCGTCTGCCCGGTTATTCGGCTCTGGATTTAGGGTTGGGTAAATCCTTCAAAATGCCCTGGAGCGAAAACCATAAAATACAGGTTCGTTGGGAAGTGTTTAATGTCTTTAATTATCAACATTTTTCAGCGAGTAATGTAACCCGCGCAACTTTTGGTCTGCCGCAAGACCCTAATCTTACTCCGGCGAACCGAGAGTTTGGTAGAATTTTTACCGACATTCAGGGAAACCCGCGCCGAATGCAGTTCGGTCTGCGATACTCGTTCTAAAATCGAGGATTTTGTTCATTATTTAGGCTAGGGCTTCGGCTCTAGCCTTTTTTGCTTTAGTTTCTGTGTTAATTGCGAAAGTTTTGCGTAATCATCAGTCCGCGTCTGCCGCCGTCTAAAACTCCGATGCCGACGCGACCGAAATTCGGTTGTAGAATGTTCGCCCGATGTCCCGGCGAATTCATCAATCCGGTGTGGGCGATTGGCA
>JALYQJ010000004.1 GCA_030855875.1 Acidobacteriota bacterium | reverse complement strand
ACCGTCAGATTTTCGACGAGCAAAACCGTTTCTGTCGGCTGCGCGTCCGTTTTTTCGACGCGCAGTAAAACGTCGCGCCCGACAATCATTCTGGCTAAATCTTTCGCGCTCGTTTCCGAAGTTTTGACATTGCCGACGACTTTTCCGTCGCGCATCACGGTCACATCATCAGAAATCGCCAGAACTTCTTCGAGCTTGTGGGTGATGATGACGATGGTTTTCCCCTGTTCTTTCATCAAACGCAAAATTTTGAAAAAATCCTCGACTTCCTGCGGGGTTAAAACAGCGGTCGGCTCGTCCAGAATCAAAAGCTGCGCGTTACGATAGAGAGCTTTGAGAAGTTCGACGCGCTGTTGCGCTCCGACGGAAATATCTTCAATCAACGCTTTCGGATTCACGCCCAAACGCAGTTCGTTCGACAAAGCCAAAATATCCGCATTCGCCTTTTCCAAATCGAGATTCGCCGCGCCGCCTGTTTCCGCGCCGAGGATAATATTTTCGGCAACCGTCATCGTATCAACGAGCATAAAATGCTGATGCACCATTCCGATTCCGAGCCGAATCGCGTCGTGCGGGTTTCTAATATTGACAGATTTGCCGTCAACCGTAATCTCGCCCGAATCCGCCGTATAAAAACCGTAAGCGATCCGCATCACGGTTGATTTTCCCGCGCCGTTTTCGCCGACAATCGCGTGAATCGTTCCCTTTTCGATTTTTATCGAAACATTGTCGTTGGCGACCGTCTCGCCGAATGTTTTCGTGATATTTTTCAGTTCAAGCATTTTGTTTTTTCGGTTATTAAACTAAAATTCGGTTATGGCTTTCAGCGAATACAAAGACATCGGACAAGTTCAAGTCGAGTTTAATATCAAACTCGACGAAGAAAATTTTGTCTTTGCCAAGCCCGTCGAACCGCCGCCCGTATTTTTGCAGGAGTTTGCCTTTACGCTGGAAAACCTACCTGTTTTTACGTCCGAAGGAGCGCGAACCGAAGCCGTCATTTTCCCGATTCTCCGCGAAGTCTATAAAGATTACAGCGACAAATTCGTTCTCTGGATTCAAAAATCCTTTTCTTACGATGCCAAGCTCAACGGAACGCCCGATTATTTAATTGCGACTAAATCGCCGCTCGGCAAAACCGTTCTCGCCAAACCGCTGCTTGGCGTGGTCGAAGCCAAGAAAAACGATTTTGAAGTCGGGTGGGCGCAATGTCTGGCGGAACTTGTCGCCATTCAAAAAATTAACGCTGACGATGAAACGCCGGTTTTCGGAATCGTGACCGACGGCGAAAGGTGGCAATTTGGTAAATTTGAAAAAAATCTTCTGACGCGACACGCTTCAAGTTTTATTATTGACGATTTGCCCGAACTCTTCGGCGCACTGCACTATGTTTTTCAGTCAATTTCGATAAATATAAAATAGTTTCTTTGCAATAAAATCTATTTCGCCATCGCGTCCGTCACTTTGATTTCGCCGCTTATAATTTTGCTTTTTGCTTCGTCAACTTTTTGACGAATTTCCGCCGAAATTAAATCTTTGTTGAAATCATCAAGAGAATAAGCCACGCCGTCTTTGTCCAACCCGAAAACGTGAAAGCCGCCTTTAAATTGTCCACTCAAAACTTCCTTGACGACATCGTAAACCGCGTTGTCAACCCGTTTCACCATCGAAGTTAAAACGTATCCCGGACGCTGCCCGTTCTGATTTGAATCAACGCCGATAACAAATTTATTCGCTTCGCCGTTCGCGTTTTTGCCGTATTTTTCAACCGCGTCAAATGCTCCCAGCCCGGAATTTCCGGCAGCTGTAAAAATCACGTCCGCGCCCTGTTCGATCTGACTCAAAGCCAACTCCTGACCTTTGCCCGGATTGTTCCACGCCGAATCGGTTACGCCGACGTAATTATCAATCACGCGAATATTAGGATTAACCGATTTCGCGCCTTCTTCATAGCCGGTTTCAAATTTGTGAATCAGCGGAATATCCATTCCGCCGACAAAACCCAAAACGCCCGTTTTTGATTTCGCAGCGGCAATCATTCCGACTAAAAATGAGCCTTCGTGTTCGCGGAAAACCAGCGACGCGACATTGGATTTCGGCGTTTTGCCGTCTTTTTCAAATATCACGCCGTCAACAATCGCAAACTTGATGTCCGGGTAATCCATCGCCACTTTCTGCATAATCGGACCCTGCGCGAAACCGATGCCGATAATCAAATCGAAATTCTTTTCGGCAAATGCCCGCATCGCCGGTTCAATCGAAGTCGGATTGCCCGGCTCGACATCGTAAAGGCAAATATTCAAATCGTGTTCGGCGCGCTGTACGCCTTCCCACGCCGCCGCGTTGAAACTCCGGTCGTTTTTGCCGCCGATGTCGAAGACGATGCCGACTTTTGTCGTGCAGCCGTTTTTTGACGCTTTCGTGTAAGTTCCGCACGAAGAAACAAACAATAAACCGATAATAAGCGAAAGAATCGTAATTTTAGCTTTCATATTTCTGTCTTGTCGCGCATAAATGCAAAAGGAAGATTTAGCCGCGAATTACACGAATACCAAGAATAAAAAACAAAAAATAATTCGTGAAAATTCGTATAATTCGTAGCTAATTTTCTTTTGTGCATTTTCGCGCCTAATCAATAATTTCTTTAACGAGTTCTGGTTTCGGCGATTTTCGTTCGCCTATTTTATATGCATTTTGCAATTTTTCGCTAATTAGATGCGCCTGATTTTCGTCGCGGCAGTATAAAATTCCGAACGTTTCACCCAAACTGATTTCGTCGCCGATTGTTTTTTCGCATTGATAGCCGACGGCGAAATCAATTTTATCCTCGACCTTGATTCTGCCGCCGCCGATTTTTGAAACGCATTCGCCGATGGCACTCGTGTTAATTTCCGTAATGAAGCCTGAAACTTCTGCTTTTACTTCGGCTTCGATTAAATTTTCTTCCAATAAACTTTCCGGTTCGTCGCAGATTTTCGCATTGCCGCCTTGCAGTTCGACGTTTCGCCGAAACTTTTCCAACGCCACACCCGAATCTATGACACTTTGAACTTTGAACTTTGAACTTTGAACCGTGTTTTCAACGCCGCATAAAATCAACATTCGCGCCGCGAGTTCGACGGAAAGATCGAGCGTCGGCTGCATCTTTTCGTCAGTTTCGCCGCGCAAAATTTTCACGCATTCGTAAACTTCAAGCGCGTTACCGATGTATTTTCCGAGCGGTTGATTCATATCGGAAATAATGGCTTCGCACCTGACACCGAAAGCGTTTCCGGTTTTGACGAGCGCGGCGGCGAGTTTTTTTGCATCGTCGAAATTTTTCATAAACGCGCCTGATCCGGTTTTTACGTCCAGAACGAGCGCGTCCAAACCTTCCGCCAACTTTTTCGACATAATCGAAGCGACGATAAAAGGAATATACGGAACGGTCGCGGTCGCGTCGCGCAGCGCGTAGATTTTTTTGTCGGCGGGCGCAATTTCCGCCGTCTGTCCGGTCATCGCGTAACCGCACGTTTTAATCGTTTTTCTGAATTCTTTGGTCGAAAGATTGACGTTGTAACCGGCGATTGATTCGAGTTTGTCGAGCGTTCCGCCGGTGTGTCCGAGTCCGCGCCCGGAAATCATCGGAACGGCGATGCCGCAAGCCGCCGCAATCGGCGCGATTATCAAAGAAGTTTTATCGCCTACGCCGCCGGTCGAATGTTTGTCGGCGACGGGCGCGTCAATGTCGGAAAAATCGAGCGTTTCGCCGGAGTCGAGCATCGCTTCGGTCAGAGCGTTTTGCTCGCCGGAATCCAAACCGTTAATGTAACAAGCCATTATCAGCGCGGACGTTTGATAATCAGCCCAACCGCCGTCGCAAACGCCGTCAATAAAAGCGTTTATTTCCAAAGAATTTAATTTTTCGCCATCGCGTTTTTTGCCGATTACGTCTTGCGGAGTCATTCGCATAACTTTAACAAACTTTCGCCCCGCGAACATATTTTTTTTGAGAAAACGTCAAAAAAACATTTCCTTTTTCGCCCGGATGCGCGATAATAAATTTGCTATGAGAAGTAAAACCATTCTATCAATCGCCGCATTCACAGTCGCTTTTGTTATCTCAGCCGCATTTGCGAGTTTGTTTATCAGTAAAAGCGAGCAACAATCGAATTTCGTTATAACCCCAAGCTATAACACTAAAAAAACAAGCTGTTTCAAAAATCGCGGCAACAGAAACTATGTCGCCGACAAAATCGAGACAGTTATCAAACAAGACATCAGTCACGGACGCGAACGCGGACAAAAACTTTATCAAATTGATGAAGATTTTCTCGCTCCGTCTGCAAGCTCGTCATTTTCAGAATACGCGGAATCCGTTTCGGAATACGTCGGCAGTTCGGAAAATTTATCAGTCGAAGATACGCCGCGGGATTTTCAAAAAGCGTGGCGCAAACATATGAAGGCGTGGCGTGATTATTCTGATTTTCTGCAACTAAGTGACAACAAAAACAATATCGAGGATTTTGACCGAGCCGATAGCCGTTACGGCGCGGAGATAAATTCTACTTGGTATGAAGTCTTGCGCGTTGGAAGAAATTACGGCGCGGAA
>JALYQJ010000033.1 GCA_030855875.1 Acidobacteriota bacterium | reverse complement strand
TTACACACACGGGCGAAACCGGCGGTTTTGTCGGGCAGTTCATCGGTTTCATCGCCTGCGTCGGCGGCGCGTTTCTTGTCTGGACGGGATTTTCATTGGCGTGGCGGCGTTTTCGCGGCTGGCTTAAGAAATCGAAGAAGGATTTTGAACCGCAGATAGATACAGAATGATTCAATTAAAATAGATTTGAAAGTTTTTCGACGATTTCTCTTGAAGCATCGGGACGCGCGAATCGTGAAACATTTGTTTTCATCGTTTCAAAACGCACTTTGTCGTTGATTAATTCATCAATTTTGTAGGAGAGCGTCGGCAAATTATTGCATCTGATCGCGCAGCCTTTTTCGAGAAGATGATCGGAATTGCGTTCTTCCTGACCGGGAATCGGGTTGACGATAACGAAAATCAATTTTTTCGCCATCGCTTCGGAAGTAGTTAAACCGCCGGGTTTGCCGACGATTAAATCCGCCGCCGACATAAGTTCGTCCATTTGCGTCGTGTAGCCGATTGGTTTGAAGACGACGTTTTCGGTGTTTAATTTTCGGGCGGCAAGTTTTTCGAGTTTTATTTTTAATTCTTCATTGCGCCCGCAAATTGCCAAAACTTGCGCCGGAGTTTTTAAATGACTCAAAGCCTCCAAAAGATTTTCGACTTTTCCGACACCGAAACCGCCTGCCGAAACCAAAATCGTCAGTTTGTCTTTTTCGAGATTATACTTTTCGCGCATTGCAGTTTTGTCTTTGTGTTCGGCGAAAACAGGGTCAATCGGAATGCCCGAAACGGTGATTTTATCCGTCGGAATTCCTAGTTTTTCGAGATGAACCCGCGTTTCATCGAGCGCGACGAAATAACGCTCGAAATGGTGACAAAGCCACATCGCGTGAACGTCGAAATCAGTAACGATAATCGCTTGCGGAAAGAAAATTTTTTCTTTCGCTTTAAGCCACGAAATAATTTCGGCGGGCAGAAAATGTGTGCAGACGGCGATGTCAGGCTGATAATCTTTCAGCAGCTTGATAAACGGCTGCGTGTTCAGCCGGTCTAAAGCGAGCCGCCGCCGTTCGTTTTGCCAGGGTTTATCGAGCGAATCATACATCCAGCCGAGAACTTCGGGCATTGCGCCGACCATATCGAGATAGGCTTTGCCGTAAAGCCGACGGAAAAGCGGATTGGTAAACTGCAAAACATCAATGTTGCGTATCTCAGCCGCCGCATTCGTTAGTCGAAACGCTTTTTCGATTGCCTCAGCCGCCCGGAGATGTCCCGCGCCGACCGATGCCGAGAGAATTAAAACTTTTTTGAACATACATTTGGAAAAAAATGCGGTGATTATAGTATTCTTGTGTCTGGATTTTACAACAGCAAAAAGACGGCTTGATAATAAGCCGAAATTTGCGGCAATTCAACAACATTTGCGATAAATTTTATGAATTGCGAACAATTTCAAACTTTGCCTGTAAAATTATAAAGCAAAAATATCACGAAAAAATAATGGAAGATCGAATTCACCGCGAAGTTATCGGCGGACACCTTTTGGTAATCGGCGGAGCGGAAGACAAATATAACGAGCGGCGAATATTAAAGAAATTTCTTGAGCTAGCGGGCGGCGAAAAGGCGGAAATTTTAATTGTTCCGGTCTCGTCGGATTTTCCCGAATTTGCGGCGGACATTTACGTGCAGGCATTTCGGCGTTTGGGCGTAGCAAATCCGCGCGTTCTGCGGGCGACTTCGCGGCAGGATGTTTTTAATGCCGATGCCGAAACTCTGCTCGACGGTGTGACCGGAGTTTTTATCACGGGCGGCGACCAGATGCGGCTCGTTTCGGTTTTGGGCGGCACGAAATTCGCGCAAAAACTTCGCCAACTGGCTGCCGATACCGACATCGTTCTGGCGGGAACGAGCGCGGGCGCAGCCGGAATGAGTACTTCGATGATCGTGCGCGGCGAAGCAACGCCGCATCCGCACAAAAACAGCGTTCGGCTTTCGCCCGGACTCGGAATGCTCAAAAACGTCATCATTGACCAGCATTTTACCGAACGCGGACGCATCAGCCGTCTGATTACGGCGGTTTCTTATAATCCGTATAATCTAGGCATCGGAATTGACGAAAACACAGCGATTATTTTGGACAAAGACGGCGTTCTCGAAGTTTTCGGACAGGGAACCGTGACGATTGTTGACGGCTCGCAAATAACTTATAACGAAATCGCCGAAGTTGACGATCATCAATCGTTCAGCGTCTGCGGCGTTCAGCTCCATATTTTGGGCGACGGTTTAATTTACGACTATTTCGCCCGTCACCCGCTACAGCCGCCGAACGAGTTTTTATTGCCCGATATAGAGTAATTTTAAAGTAGAGAGTAGAGAGTAGAGAGTGGAGAGAAAAAAATTCCCACTCTCTACTCTCCACTCTCTACTCTCTACTCTTTACTAATCATATGAACATTTTAGAAATCAGAACACTTCGCGGACCGAACTATTGGAGCGGTTATTGGAAACAGCTGATTATAATGCGCCTCGATATTGAGGATTACGAAGATAAGCCGACTAACACAATCGAAGGTTTTTACGAGCGAATGCTGGAAGTTTTGCCGTCGCTCGTTTCGCACGGTTGCAGTTATAAAGAAGACGGTGGATTCTTACGGCGCGTCGAAGAGGGAACGTGGGCGGGTCACGCTATCGAACATTTCGCGCTCGAACTGCAAACGCTTGCCGGAATGGAAGTCGGTTACGGCAGAACGCGCGAAACCGGCGAAAAAGGTGTTTATAATGTCGTTTTCAGTTACAGGGAACAGGAAGTCGGACGTTACGCTGCCCGCGAATCAGTCCGGCTTTTTCTCGATTTGGCGGAAGGCAAATCGCTCGAAGAAATCAATCAAATAATCGCCGAAGCCGTGCAGAAAATGCGTGAAATCCGCGAGGAAGTTCGTTTCGGACCTTCGACCGGCTCGCTCGTCGAGGAAGCCGAATCGCGCAATATTCCGTATATTCGCTTAAACGAACAATCGCTCGTGCAGCTCGGCTACGGCATTTACCAAAAGCGAATTCAGGCGACGACGACCGCCAATACGAATATGATCGCCGTTGATATTGCCGGAAATAAACACGCCACCAAAAAACTTTTGGGCGAAATGGGCGTTCCCGTTCCGAAAGGCTATCGGATTCAGGATGAAAGCGAACTTAAATCGGCGGTCGAAAACGTCGGTTATCCGGTCGTCATCAAACCGCTCGACGGAAATCACGGAAAAGGCGCGACGGTCGGCATCAACAGTTTGGAAGAAGCGCAAATTGCCTTTGAAAAAGCGAAAGAATATTCGCGCCGCGTAATCGTCGAAAAGCAGATTGCCGGTTCTGATTTTCGTGCGTTGGTGGTGAATAATTTGCTGATTGCCGTCGCCGAAAGAATTCCGGCGCA
>JALYQJ010000002.1 GCA_030855875.1 Acidobacteriota bacterium | reverse complement strand
AGCCAGTTTAACCAACGGAACTTTAACGCTTTCGGCGCGAGATATTCGGTAATGCCGGGAGTTTGCCGCGTTTTCCCGTCGCCTAAAGTGAGCGTCATTTCGCTTAAAAATCTTAAATAGAAAAAGCTCGAATCAATTATTTTATTGTGTATGACATCGAGACGAAGATTATCCTCTGATGTAAAACTCATCGCGGTCGGATATTTGATTCCGAATTTGTCGCGGGAAAATTCGGATTCTTCGTAAACGGCATCGAGTTCGCGCAGTTTGCCGCCTTCGATAACGAGCAGTTTTGTCGTCGGCTCGTCTTTGTTTGTTTCGCAGTAGCGGTAAAATACGGCGGTTGCATCGGCGTAATGCGCTCTGCCCCAATGCCAGTCTTTGACGGTTTCGGGAAGCCAGCGATTATCGAGATTGTGGTCGTGATAGCCGGTTCCGCGAAAATTGCGAACGTCGAGCGATTTGCCTTTTTTATCGGAAATGCTGATTTTCCCGGAAACATCAGATCGCGGCGCGACCATATTCCAACAGTGCGAACTTTCGGTCGGCGCACATTTTTCCGCCGCAAAATCGGCTTCGACGGAAAGCCATTCAAAACGCGCTTCCAAACTCCGGTCGCGGCTCAACACGGCGTTAATAGAAAGCAAATACCCGGAACCGTAAGATGCGGTTTCATATGTAAACGAGCAATCGCCGATTTTACATTCGGGTTTTTCGATGCTTGCCGCGAAATCCTTCTCGGAGAATTCGTTAATCGCACGATATAAAGGTTTGCCGTTGCGATAATAAACAAAAGCGACGGCGGGAAATTTGGATTTTGGATTTTGGATTTTGGGTTTTGGATTGAAAAGCGTTTGACGAATTCTCTGTCGCAAACTTCCTCCGACGCTCGCCGCCGAATCGTTTGATTCCGGCTGATTGTAGCGCGGCGAAAAGATGAAATTGTCGAGAAAAATAATAACGACTGCTTCGCTGCCGTCGTCCGATAGCGCGTCGAAATACCACCATTCGTAGGCTTTAGCGTGTTTTTTCGGATGCCAAACGTCAGCCGCGATGCTGGAAGAGAATGAAAAATTTTCGTTGGAAACTTTTTGAATCGTCGCTGTCATCGCAAATAGATTGAAATCAGTTTATGAAGAACGATAAAAGCATCGCAGATATGTAAAAATATGGCAAACTTTTAACCACGGATTGAATCTGTAAGTGTGAATAAACGGCTCTCCCGTAATTTTCAGAAAAAAAATACAGGAAGGAGAAAATATGAAAAACCGAACAAAGTTGATTTTGCTCAGTCTAGTGTTGATGATGGCGGCGTTTGCGACGGCTTGCCCGGAAAGGAAAAGCATCGCGGACATCGAATCGAATCCGTCAAAATACTTAAACAAGGAAGTGGCGGTGGCGGGAGTCGTCAAAGACAGTTACGGAATAAATATTCCGCTGACGAATATTCGCGGCGGCGTTTATAAAATTGATGACGGAACCGGCTCGCTGTGGGTTTTTACCGAAAACAGCGTTCCGACCAAAGGCGTTCAGGTTGGTGTCAAAGGCAAACTGCAAAACGGCGTTAATTACAACGGCAAAAATTACGGACTTGGCATCTACGAACAAGACCGTCGTTTTAGAGGCAAATAGTTTTCCAGCGGACAGATTTTAATTGACGCGGGCGGCAAGGTGAAATCTTGCCGCTTTTTTCGTGGCTTCTTAAAATCATTTTTAACGCAAAGACACGAAGCCGCAAAGTTTTTTTGATTAAACGAAGAATAGAATTTTAACCGACAAGAAAAACAAAAAACAATTATCTTCCTTTGCGACTCTGCGTCTGTGCGCCTTTGCGTTAAGATTTTCTTTTCAGATTGAGTATGAAAACAATAATCGAAACTTTCGACAATCAATTCGCAAAACTGCATCTGCGTTCAAGCGGATTTGTCAGAAATATTCCCGCTGATAAATTGTTTTGGAAGCCGCGCGAATTAAAACAAGCATTTGCGATGTTTTCGTGCGGCGAATACATTTTGCGTTCGGGGGCGGCGGTCGAGCAAACCTTCGGCGGAATTATGACGAAACTTTGGGACGATCCGTTTGAATGGACTCTGCCGGAAGAACTTGCGACCGGCGCGAAGATTTTGGACTACTTAGCGGAAGTAGAAGCGACACGGCGCAAAGGTTTTGCATTTTTTACTTCGGACGACGATTTGAGAAGTGAAATTCCCGCGCCCGAAACGATGAAATCCATCGCCGAAATATTAATCGAAACCGTCGCCCGCGCCGAACATTTTCAGGGTCGCGCATTTTCCGTTTTTCAAATGTTTTCCGACGCGAAACTGCCGCAAATTTAGAAAACAAAAATTTTTTAACCGGGAGCGCGGACATCTTTGTCCGCCTTGAGCGCGAAGCGCGAATAAAAGTTTCGCTTAAATTTAACTTTGAAATAACCGAAGCGTTTTTCATCGCCTTTCGGCGATATTGCGGACAGGGATGTCCGCGCTCCGACTGAATTTACTCATTGCATCGTGAACTATTTCGTGTAAAAATTCGTTTGGTTTTGGGTCTTACGGATTTTTTCGATAATTGGAGAAAAATTATGCACTGCCCGCGTTGTGGTCAACAACAGGTTTCGGAAGAAACGAAATTTTGTTCGCGCTGCGGTTTTCCGCTCGGTTTGGTTGCGGAAGTTTTATCGCACGGCGGTTTTCTGCCGCAATTGGCGCAGCTTAATGAAAAGAAAACTTTGCTCACCCGAAAAAACGGAGTTGTCTTCAGCGTTTTCTGGTTTATGTTTTTTACTTTGCTTCTGACATCTATTTTTGGAATTGCCGGTGCCGAAGCGATGACAGGAATTTCGGCAGTTATCGGCGTTTTCGGCGGCTTAATGATAATGATTGCTTCTCTTCTGCTGCTTAATCCGGCGCGAAAAAATATTAATTATCCGAATAATATGGAGATTCCGGCTGCCAATCCGCAAACTCTTTACGGCGCACCGCAAAAAAACGCGCTTCCGCCGCAGCAAACAATTCCGACATCCGGTTACGTTCCGCCGGCTGCCGGAAATTGGCGCGATACGAACGATTTAACCAAAACGAGCGTTACCGAAAACACGACGAAATTATTGAGTAAAGACGAGTAAGGAGGTAGAGATATGTTTTGTCCGAATTGCGGTCAGGAGCAAATATCGAGAGAAACAAAATTTTGTTCGCGCTGCGGATTTTTGATGACGGGCGTTGCCGACGTAATGGCAAATGGCGGTCTTCTACCGCAAATTGCCTTGAATAAAGACACAAAAT
>JALYQJ010000013.1 GCA_030855875.1 Acidobacteriota bacterium | reverse complement strand
GCACACCGGAGATGCAGAACACGAAGCCGATAAAATTCTCGTGCGCTCGAACGGGACCGTAACTTATACCGGCAAAGACATCGCTTACCAAATGTGGAAGCTCGGTCTGCTCGGTTTGGATTTTTATTACCGGATTTTTCACATCTACGAAGACGGCAGAAAAGTTTGGGCGACGACAAGCGAAAAACCCGAAACAAACGAAGAAATTCCGGCATTCGGCGGCGGCGAAAAGGTTTATAACGTAATTGACTCGCGCCAGTCATATCCGCAGGAAATCGTCAAAAAAGGCGTATCGCTGATTGCGCCGGAAAAAGGCGAATCGGCGAGCGTTCATCTTTCCTACGAAATGGTCGCGCTTTCTCCGGCGGCGGCGGAAGAATTGGGTTTTGAAATTTCCGAAGAAGACCGCAAAAAACCGTTTATCGAAATGAGCGGACGCAAAGGTTTGGGCGTAAAAGGCGACGATTTAATCACACGATTGGAAGCGAATGCTTTGGAAGAAGTTTATAACCGTGAGAAATTACGCTTAGAAAAAAACCCCGACGATGAAATCCTTTCCGAATCAAAAAAAATTAAAATCGCTCATCAAATTGCGGTCGGCGGTTTACGTTATTTTTTACTTAAATTTACGCGCAACACGATTATTGTCTTTGATTTTAAGGAAGCATTAGCTTTGGAAGGCGAAACTGGAGTTTTTTGCCAATATTCCGCCGTTCGCGCCAATTCGATTTTCCGCAAACTCGAACCGAACGCGCTCGAATCGGCGCGAAAAACGATTGCCGAAAATCAAACGGAAACCGCCGCGATTCTGAACGCGGAGAACGAAATCTGGTCGCTGATCGCTCTCTCGGCGCGGCTGGAAGAAACCGTTTCGCAAGCCGTTCTTGCAACCGAAACCGCGATTGCGGCGAAATATACATTCGGGCTGGCGAAAGCGTTTAATCTTTTCTACCACAATCATAAGATTTTGGCGGAAGAAAATCCTTTAAAACGCGCGATTCTGATTGTAACGGCGGATTTTGCCAGAAAAAGTATGACCGACGCGCTGAATATTCTCGGAATCGAAGTTCCCGAAAGAATGTAAAAATAGAATGTAAAAAATGATGTAAATTAAGGTTTCGGTAATTTACAGATTATTACCGACCGAATTATTTGTTAAGATATTTGTGTTTGATAAAAGAAGGAGTTTTCCAATGGCAGCCATCACAGAAACTATCAGAAAAACCGAAATTTCAATTTCCGGCGCGGTTTCCAAGCCGAAAAACACCGGCAGAATTCGTAACGAAGCGTCAATCAATCGTTTTCTGATAAAAAACAAAGGTTACGAATTCGTCAACGGGAAATTGGAGAAAAAAGAAATGCCGACAGCCAAACACAGCGGGATTGCGACGCGAACAATTGGAGGTTTGGGTGTTTTTTCTAAACAAAACAAGTTCGGTCGAGTTTATGGGAATATGATTTTTCAAATCGGCGCGAACAGGCGAATTCCCGATGTCGCTTTTGTTTCAGCAAACAAAATTCCGCACACAGGCGAGCCGTTGGATATTTGGAATTTTGCGCCCGATTTGGCAATCGAAGTCATATCGCCGAGCGAAAGACATAATAAAGTCGAGCAGAAAATACGCGAATACTTTGCGGCGGGCGTGATACAGGTTTGGAAAATCGTCCCAGAATTTAAAACTTTGACGATTTATTTTTCGATGACCGAAACTAAAATTTTGACTGAAGATGACGTGATTACCTGCGAAGAAATTTTGCCCGGTTTTAATTTAAAACTATCTGATATATTTATTGATTAATTATGTTAATTGTAATGAAAGCCGACGCGACCGAAAAAGATGTCGAGCGCGTTGTGGAAATAATTGAAAAACTCGGATTTCGTCCGCATCAAATGCCCGGCGCGAGCCGAACGGCAATCGGAATTACCGGAAATCCGGGCGCGGTTGATCCGGCGCATTTTGAAAATCTCGCGGGCGTTGCCGAAGCGATTCGCGTGACGAAACCGTATAAACTCATCTCGAAAGATTTGCGCCCTGAAAAAAGCGTCATCAAAGTCGGAAACGCGGAAATCGGCGGCGACGAAC
>JALYQJ010000573.1 GCA_030855875.1 Acidobacteriota bacterium | reverse complement strand
TCCCGAACAATGGCTTTGGATTCACAAACGCTGGAACACGCGACCGCCGGGCGAACCGAATTTATACGACTAAAGGTATTCGGATTAACTAACCTGAGTTTTGAGTGAAATTGAAAAAGAAATTAGACGCGGGTTGGGCGGATTGGCGCGGATTATTTTTTTAAGTTTTTGGCAGATTTTTTAAAGTTATTAGATTATCTGTGCTGATCCGTCAAATCCGCGTTTATCCGCGTCTAATTCTTCGTTCAAATTTTTTACTTACAATTTCGGGTTTTCTTCGACGAATTTCAGAAGATTTTTTATGTAAGTTCTAAAATTCGGGCAAGCGATGTTATACGGCGCAAGCAGTTTTTCCGAAACGCTCGTGTCGTAGGTTTGCGGCACGAAAAAATACGGAACTGACGGAAACGGCAATCCGGTCAAAGGCGGCGAAAGTTTCAGCCGCAGCGACCATTCGATTAATTTCGGCGACGGTTTGATGACGGATTTTTTGTTGGTCATCGCGTCGGAAATCGCGTCGAAAAGCTCTTCGGTCGTCAGCGGATTCGGATCGGCGAGAGCGATTGTCACGCCCGCTGCCGATTCGTCTTTGGCGAGCGCGGCGATGCCTTCGACGACAAAATCCACCGGAACGAGGTTTAATTTCACGTTTTTATTGCCGACGTTGATGAATCGCAGTAGACTCGGTGCTTTTCGCAAATAAATCATCAAGTAATAAATACCGTCATATTTTGTCGTCTCTCCGGTGCGCGAATCGCCGACGACGACCGACGGACGAAAAATTGTTGTCGGAATTTCGCTTTTCAATTTTTCGACTTCCATCTCCGCCAGATATTTCGTTTCTTCGTAAAAATTGCGAAAACCTGCCGCGTGTTCGAGTTCGGTTTCGAGAATTTCGCCGGTTCGCTGTCCGGCAACGTAACAGGTTGAAACGTAATTATAACGGCGCAAATTTGGCAGCGATTTGACAAATTCGTTGACATTTCGTGTCCCTTCGACGTTGACGCGATACGCCAAACCCCTTTCGACCGCTAAATCGTAAACGGCGGCGAGATGATGAACGTCGGTCGTCTCAATACGAACGATTTTCAAATCCTTTTCGGAGATTCCGAGATTTTCGAGCGTAATATCGCCTTCGACAAGCCGGAAATTTTCGAGCGGCAAGTTGGTTTTACGGGCGATTTCCTCGATGTCGCGCTTTGCCTTTTCGACGAATTGCGGCTGCACGAGCAGATAAAACCGCGTATTACTTCCGGCAAGCCGCTCGACCAATCTTTCGGCAATAAAACCGGGAAATCCGGTGAGAAAAATTGTTTCGCTGTAATTCATATTTTCATTTTTTCAACAGACTTTACAATCAAAATTTTTACATATTTACAAAATTTGTGCTAAAGTTCGGATAAATACATAATTTTAAGCGACTTAGCGTAAGCAGGCGAAATTAACATCAAAAGATTGCTATGAAAAACGGGAAAGCGAAAAATTCGGGCGAATCGCCAAACGCTCAAAACAAAAAAACTGCCGCCGAAGCAATTTCTTCGGGCGGTAATTTTGTAAACGAACTGCGTGAACCGCGTTGGTCGGTCGTTAGTTTTGAGAAATGCGCGGCAAAAAATTTGACTTACGACGAAGCTGTGCGAAAAATCGCTGAATTGGAAAAACAACGTGTCTCCGGGCTTTGTCTGATAACCGACGATGCCGCGAAAAGAATTTCGGGCGAACAAAAAATCTAAAACTCTAAAATTACTTTTCCGAAACTCTCGTTTGATTCCAGAAATTCGTGCGCTTCTTTTATTTCTTCCATTTTGAAAACGCGGTCAACATTCGCTTTTAACTTTTCGCTTGCAAACAGCGGCACGACATTTTTGACGAATGCGGCGTTTGCTTCGGCTTTCTCAAAGGTAGAACGAGAGCGCAAAACCGTTCCGAAAATTCGGGCGCGTTTCGATAAAATCATTCCTAAATTGATTTCCGAAACCGTCGCGCCGCCCGTCAGTCCGACCAAAATCAATCTGCCTTTCATCGTCAGACTTTCCAGATTTGCCGCGAAATAAGCCGCGCCGACCAAATCCAAAATCACGTCAACGCCTTTTCCTCCGGTTTTAAATTTAATCAATTCGGCAAATTGTCGCGGGTTTGCTCGAATCGCATCGGTATCTGATAAAACACCGAAATCGAGTCCGAACTGTTTACATTTCGTCAGTTTATCCAGAGTGCGCGAAGTCCCGATTGTATAAATATTTCGCGCTTTGGCGAGTTGCAGTGCGGCGAGTCCGACACCGGAACCGACGGCGTGAATGAGAAGCGTTTCGTTTTCCTGCAATCCGGCTTGCGTGAAAATCGCGTCGTGAGCCGTAATAAACGCTTCGGGGACGGCGGCGGCTTCGACGAACGATAAATTTTCGGGAATTTTTGCCAACAAACTTTTTTCCGTCAGCAAAAATTCCGCCTGCGCTCCGCCCGCCGTAATTCCGAAAACGCGGTCGCCGATTTTGAAGTTTTCAACATTTTCGCCGGTTTCCGCGACTTCGCCCACAAATTCCAGACCCAAAATTCTTTCGGGAAAACCCTTCGGCGCGGGATAAAACCCTTTGCGCTGCAAAATGTCGGCGCGATTCAAACCCGACGCTTTAACGCTAACTAAAACTTCCGTATTCTGCGGCGAAGTCGGATTTTCAACTTCGCGGATTTCCAAATTTTCCGCGCCGCCGAATTCTTTGATATAAACTGCTTTCATAATTCCAGATTCCAGATTCCAGATTCCAGATTCCAAACTTCAGATTCCAGATTCCAGATTCCAAACTTCAGATTTGTTTCCTTTAATTTGAAATTTGAAATCTGGAATCTGGAATTATTTCCTCAATCTGGCTTCGACGTTGTTCGCCTTGAGCGAATTTCCGGTTGCTCGCTGTAAATCGGCAATCGCTTTGTTGAGTTCGGTTTGCCCGCGAAGTTCCGCGCTTCTGGCGTTCATCAAAGCGGTTTGACGTTCGAGAACCTGATAAATATTCGATTGTCCGGCATCGAGCTTTCTCTGTTCCGATTCGTATTGTTTCAAGGAATTTTCCCTCGAAATAGCTGCCGAACGGAGACGCGCTTCGGCAGTTCTCATTGTTTGCAAAGCATTCCGAACATCAACCTGAATCGTCTGCTCGATTTGTTCGCGCTGCGTTTTAATCTGTTCGCTCTGCACGAGCGATTTTCCGAGTTGCGCTTTTGTCGCTTTATTGCCGAAAAGCGGCAGATTAAACTGCACACCGACGCGCAATGTCGGGTAACGATTAGCGAAAACATCGGAAATCGAACTGCCCGTCAAACCGTTTAGTAAAGCGATTTGCTGCTGACAAGCCGGAGAATTCGGCGCGGTCTGACACGGCGACGGAAACGGACTGCTGAAATTCGGATTCTGCGTTCCGCCAACGCCCGAAGTCGTGTAGCTCGCCACTAAATCAATCTGCGGTTTCGCCTGATCCCTGTAAAATCTGCGGTCAATTTCGTTTATATCACGCTGCACATTATTGACTTCGATTTCCGGGCGGTTTTCCAGAGCTAAACCGAGAGCTTCGGGCAGAGTCGTGTTCGGCGCGTCCAAATCAACCGAATCGGTCGGCACGATTGATTCGTTCCAGATCATATCGTTTTTACTCGCGGCAATCAGATTTTTCAAATTGTTTTCGGCGCGTCCGACCGTTTCGAGTGCTTCGTAAACGCCCTGTTCGATATTGGCGATTTGCGTTTCTGCCGCGACAATATCAATCGGCGCGAGTTGCCCTTCTTCAACCAAACGGCGATTGTGTTCGAGCTGTTCTTTCGCGTCGCGCACACCGTCGCGCTGAACCTGCAAATTTCTGAGCGCAAACGTCAAATCCCAATACGACCGCTGAACATTCGTAATAATATCAATCGAACGCTGTCGAAACTGCGTGTCGGTCAGCGAAAGATTGCGTTTGGCGATTTCTATTGTGCGGCGCGGCTGGTCGAAACGGCGACCGCGAAAAATCGGCTGCGTGATCGTAAAATTGAGCGAAGTGTTGTTTTGCGGACTCAAAATCGAAATCGGATTATCGCTCGTCAGGCGTTGATTATTCGCCGTCGCGTTAAAAATCGTACCGAATTTGCGAATGTAGCCCTGAAAACCGGCGTTGCCGACAATCGAACTGTTCGTCGTCGTCGCGTTCGTGCTGAAAATACTGACGTTCGGCACGGTCGCGCGTTCGTAGAAAGTTTGTCCGGTGAAACGCGGCTCGTAAAAACCGTCCGCCGCCTGTAAATCAAATTCGGCGATTCGCACGTTTTGCCGCGAAACTTCGATGTCCTTGTTATTTTCGAGCGCGAGCGTAATCGCCTCCTTCAGACCGAGCGGTTTTTGCTGAAGCATATCAACGCCGACTCTGCCCAAATCCGGCAAACTGCGGTCTTCTGATTGATAATTCGGCGCGATTTTCGGAACGCCGCCGAGATTTTCCGGCTGGATGTTTTGCGCGTCAGTCGGTCGGTTTTCAACAGTCGGCGGATTGTTTTTATTCTCGAACACCGTTGTCGGTTTTGGTGTCGGCAAAGCGACGGTTTCCTGCGCCCGCGCCTCACCGGAAACTAAAAAAGTAAATAAGATCAAACCCAAACCAAACAGGATTAAATTAAATTTAAGAGATAATTGCTTGTTCATAACGCTTTCCAAAACTTAATAAGTAAGTGCTTACTTACTTTATATTTTGTC
The DNA here is from genome assembly GCA_030855875.1 of Acidobacteriota bacterium. Classification (GTDB taxonomy): domain Bacteria; phylum Acidobacteriota; class Blastocatellia; order Pyrinomonadales; family Pyrinomonadaceae; genus SXVE01. Next base: position 1,517 of record JALYQJ010000573.1, on the reverse strand, counting down.
TCATTTTCAAAGCCTCAAGTCAAATTCAGACTGCAAAAAACTTCGTGTCAATAAATCCGTTAGATTCAGGTGCGAAGCCTCTGATTTTGCCCGCGATTGAACCCTCCAAAAGCTAAGCGGTTTGAGTTAATTGCCCGCTGCGATAAACGCATCAACGCGCAAACCCAAAGGCAGTTCTTGATTAGGTTCCAATTCGAGCAAGACTTCGAGAATTTTCGTATCAACCTTTTCGGTCGGACGTTCGGTGCGAAAGTTTTTTCTGCCCAAAATCCGTCCGATTTTGACGACTCGCGCCGCAAATTTTCGCTCGCCGAAAGCGTCTGCCGTGATGTATGCCGTTTGATTTTCGCGGACTTTTGCCACGTCGGTTTCGTCCAAATCAACGCGCACGCGCAGTGCGGAAACATCGGCAATCGTGACGATTCCGGTTTGACTTTCGGGCGAAACGGATTCGCCGTCTTTCAGACGTTTTCTCAGCACAACGCCCGTAATCGGCGCGCGAATAATCGTTTTAGCGAGATTCGCTTCGGTCGTGCGAACCCGCGCTTCGGCTTCGCGGATCAGCGCGTCGAACTCGTCCGTTTGATTTTCAGCCAAAAGAATCGCCGCCTCCGCTTTTGCCAAATCGTCTTTTCGCGCGTCGGCGTTGACGACGTTGTATTTTTCGCGCACGGCGTTTGATCGCTTCTGCGCCGTCTCCAAGTCGCGTTTGGCGCGTTCGTATTCTTCACGCGAAACGTCGCCCGATTCGTAAAGTTTACCGCGCCGCGTCACTTCACGCTTCGCCTGTTCGACATTCGGCAGAGTTTGCTCGTAACTCTGCCAAGCCTCGCGGCGTTCTTCAGGACGCGAACCGTTGTAAATTCGTGTGCGTTCGGTTTTCGTCTGCAAAACCCTTGCTTCGGCGGTTGCTTTCTGCCGGCGCAAAGTTTCAATATTTGTTTTCGCCGCCGCGATCTGCGCCTGAAAATCCGCATTTTCCAAAATTGCAATCGTTTGACCTTGAACAACCTGTTCGCCTTCTTCGACCAAAACTTGGCGGAGTTTCCCTGAAATTTCCGCGCCGACTTCGATCTCTTCGGAAATCGCTTCGACCACGCCGGGCGCGGCGATTGTTTTTTCCGCCAAAGTTTTTTGTTCGCTTTTTTCCTGCTCCGCCGAAACTTTTTGCTCGACTCGCGCCTGACGGATCCAGACAAAATAGCCGAGCGAAAAAGCGATTAAAACAAATGCGATTGCCGATAAAATAATTGTTCGTTTCATACACACCTCAAATTTCACGCGGTTTGCGGAATATTTTCCAAAGTCGAAGCGGCTACCATCCGGGGCGCGGCAGCGATTTCTTTGTCTATCTCAGTATTTGAAATTTTGCCGTCTTCGATTTCGACGATGCGGTCGGCGTAATCGAAAATCCGGTTGTCGTGCGTCACGACGACGATGGCGCGTTTTTGCTCGTGCGCGAGTTCCTGTAATAAATCCATAATCAGCTTGCCCGATTCCGAATCGAGCGCGGCGGT
>JALYQJ010000570.1 GCA_030855875.1 Acidobacteriota bacterium | reverse complement strand
GGAAAAAAAGTTGTCGGTCGCCCGTGCGACATTATGAGAACGGGCGCAAACTCGTTTCTTTTTACTGACGATCATTCAGGAATTGTTTATTACGTCAGAAAAAAGCGGGAATCAACTTCTTAGTGTTCGCCCGAATTTTAAATTTCTGAAACGAGGCTTGTAACGTAAAAATATTTTACCTTATATTTTCGAGTTCTTCGATGTCTTTTCGGAATTTTTCAATAAGTTCGCGGCTCGATTCAGGCAGAGCTTTTTGAGCCTGAGCGTTGAGCAGCGCGTTCAACGCTCGCTGATAGTTTTCCTTTTCCGCCGCGAGATGAATTTGGCGAGCTTGCGGGTCGGCGGTTTTTGCAAGTTCTTTGTAAGATATGCCGGCGTGCCGGTAAGCAATCGCCGAATCGCGCAAAGCGATTGTGTTGGCGGCATCGGCGGCGAGCTGCTTTTCAAAAAGCTCCGCGCCTTTTTGATGAGCCGCGACCGCGCCCGTAAAATCGCGCCGCTTATACCGCGCGACACCGATTCTGATATAAAGTGCGCTCACATCGCGGTCATAGCCGCGATTGAGTGGGTCTTTTTCCTGCAGTTCAAGGACAATCGCCATCGCTCGATCCAGATAGTCGAGGGCTTCGGCGTGTTTGCCGAGATTGGAAGCCGAAATGCCGAGCCGCGAAAAACTTTTCGACAAATTATGCCGCGCCTGCGCGTTGGCGCGGTCGGCGGCGATAATTTCCTCAGCGAGTCGTCGGGATTTTTCGCAAAGCTCGAACGCCCGCGCGTCGTCAATTTCTTCATAAATCCCGCCTGCCGATTCGTAAATCTTCCAGAGTTCCTGTTTGAGATTCGTATCGTTCGGAAAACGGGCGGCGAGCGATTCGGCGATTGTCAAAGCGCGCGTCATTTCCGCCTCGGCTTCCGGCTGACGGCTTTCCCACGAAAGCGCGACTCCGAGTGAAGCCAGACATTTAGCGAGAATTCGCTCGGTTTCCGTATCGGCGGAGTTTGTTCGGCGCAACGCTTCGATTGTGCCTGCCGCGTGCTGAAGCAACGGAATGGCTTCGGCATACCTGTTGAGGTTTGTGTAGCTCGTCCCGTTTTCGATTTGCGTTTCGAGAAACGCCCTCTGCAATTCGAGCGAGTCGGGGTTTTCGGCAATTAAATTTTCGTAAATTTGCAAGGCTTCCTTACTGTCTCTAAATCCGCCTTCAACGTCGCTTTGCGTCATTCTTCTGAGGGCGAACAGTCGTAGATTCTCTGCCAGCAAACGCCGATTTTCCACGTCGTTCTGATTGATTTCCAATAAACGGCGACGAACGGCTTGCGCTTTTTCGAGACTCGCAATCGCGCCGCGAAAATCGCTCAGACTCGGTTTACGCGAATCACCCTGCAAAACGCCGATTTTTTCATAAGCCGCCGCTAGTTCCGCCTGCAAAGTCAGATCGTCGGCGGATTCACCGGCGAGCGAGTCGAGATATTTGAGCGATTGCGCGACGACCGCCTGCCGCGCTTCGGTCGAGCCTTCGAGCCGTTCGATTTTCGGCGCGATGTCGTTTAAAAGCGCGTTCGACAATTGGCGCACGTCATTAAAGCGACTTTCGGCACGGTCGCGCTGCGCTCGCGCAACGCTCGCCTGCCAAAGCGCAATTGCCAAACCCGAAATTAATGATGTAATAATAAACGCGGTTGCGCCGATGGCGATTTTGTTGCGTCCGAAAAACTTGGCGGCGCGATATGAGATCGTATTCGGACGCGCCGAAACCGGCAAACCTTGCAAATGCCGTTCGATGTCGCCGGCAAAGGCTTCGACCGATTTGTAACGCCGTTCGGGTTCTTTTCTGAGCGCGGTCAAAGCGATGTTATCGAGATCGCCTTTTAACTGCGAAATACGCGCCGCCGACTGCGGACTTTCGGAACTTACGGAACGGCTCGGAAACGACGGCTCGTTTTCCGTCGCGGTTTTCATTATTTCTTCGATACTTTTCCCTTCAAAATGAAAAGGCTTATCGCCGGTCAAAAGTTCGTAAAAAACGACTCCGAGCGAGTAAACATCGGAAATGGTCGAAACATTTTTTCCGCGAATTTGTTCCGGCGAAGCGTAAGAAGGCGTAAATGCCCGAAAAACGGTTTCGGTTCGCGCCGGATCTGACGCGAAATTTTCACTTAAAACTCTCGCCAGACCGAAATCGAGCAGTTTCGGTTCGCCGTCGGCTCCGACCAGAATATTCGCCGGTTTGATGTCGCGGTGAACAATCAGATTTTGATGGGCGAACGAAACGGCGCAGCATATTTTCAAAAATAAATTAAGGCGTTCTTTGATTTCAAGATTATGATGTTCGGCGTAACTCAAAAGCAGTTCGCCTTCGATATATTCCATCGCCAAAAAAAGCTCGCCGCTCGCGGAAACTCCGCCGTCGAGCAATTTGGCGATGTTCGGATGATTGAGCGAAGCCAAAATCTGACGTTCGCGGCGAAAATGTTTTTCCAAGTCGCCGCCCGCAAAACTCTGCCGGATGATTTTTAGCGCGACCTTTTGCTCGAATTCTCCGTCGGAGCGTTCCGCCAGAAAAACCGCGCCCATTCCGCCGCGCCCGATTTCGCCGATAATTTTATAGTTTCCGAACTGCGTTCCGTCGTAATGTTTTCCGGCGACAAACTCCGATTGGATGTCGAGCGCGTTTTGCTCGATAAACTTCTCGGTTTTGTCGTTCGCATCGAGCAGAGATTTCACTTCAGCGAGCAGTTCCGCGTCATCGGCGCATTTTTCCCGAAGAAAATCTTCGCGCTCTTTAGCTGATTTTTCCAAAGCCTCCGCGAAAACTTCCTTGATTTTCTGAAAATACGCCGAATCCATTTTGTTTATTGCCGAAATTTTTAAGATCAGGATTTTTCAATTCCTCGTCAATTCGCGCTGAAACCACGCTTTGGCAAAAGTCCATTCGCGTTTGACTGTCGTTTCGGAAACATCCAGAACATAAGCGGTTTCTTCGATTGAAAGACCGCCGAAAAACCGCAGTTCGACAATTCGCGCCTGTCGTGCATCGAGCTTTTCCAGATTCTGCAAAGCCTCTTCCAAAGCAAGCAGATTCAAATCCTTTTCTTCGGCGAAACTGACGGCTTCGTCCAGAGCGATTTTTTGACCGCCGCGTTTTCCGGCGTTTTTTGAACGTGCGTGGTCAACCAGAATTTTCCGCATCACCTGCGCGGCGACCGCAAAGAAATGTGCGCGGTTTTGCCAACTGACGTTTTCCCAATCAACCAAACGAATAAACGCTTCGTGAACGAGCGCGGTCGCCTGCAAAGTATGGTCGCCGCGTTCGTTGAACATATATTTCGCCGCCAGCCTTCGCAAATCTGCGTAAACCGCTTCGAGCAGTTTTTCGGGCGCACTTTCTTCACCTGCGCTGACGGCATTAAGCAAAATCGTCACGTCTTTTTGCGGCTGATTCATTTTGTTTGATTTTAGGTAAATCGCATTATACGAAACTTTTTTCAAATTTCATAAATTTTTTGGGCTGTTTTGCGCTTTTTTTTCGCCCTATTGGTTAGAGGTATATTTTCAAGGTATGAAACAGACTGAAACAACCTAAGAACATTTAATCAAAGGCTGTTTTAACCTTAAAAGTAATTATGATTTTAACAAAAGGAGAATATAAAAAATGACATCAGAAGAGCTATGGAATAATTGGGTAAGAAGACTTAAAAATTTTGTAGAAAATGAAATTCTGAGTAAAGGACATGTAAATCTAGCTTGCCATTTACATCCAAATAAGTACAAATCAATTGGTGATAGGGTAAAAAATGATTTTTTAAAGAATGACCCTGCGCCGCCCAATCCAAAAAAGCGATTAAAGAAGCCGATTCCTCCAACCCCGCCGCTGGTTCAACCGCCGCATGGTCCGAGTGTTCATGGAACAGGAAATATGAATAAACAAATTAAGCAAGCTCAAACTTTTTATCACCCTCCTCGTTTTAGAGGAGGAGGAGGACGAGGAGGTAGTAGTTTATTAAGCACCTTGGTTTTACTGGGAACGGGGACAGGAGCAGCAGCTGCCACATGGAAACTTGGAGTAATCGTAATGAGGTGGTATGTCGAAGAAAAAATATGGGAGGTTGCCGAACGGAATTTTATCAATCCTGTGTTGGAAGCGGTAGACTATGCGCGTATGCCTGCAACAAAAATGGAGGTGCATTATTGGTATATGCAATATTGCAGTTTTGCGATAGGTTCAGTTGCAAATAAAGGAGGAACTCCTCAACTAATGTCAGAAGATGATTATTGCTGGTTGGAGTATGGGATACTTTTGTCTGTTTTACCTGATTAAAAATGAAAATTTCGCAAAAACATTTGTTTTAGTTAATAAAAAGTAAACTTTAATTGAAAGGAGATGACTCCGCCAAACGGATTTTCGCTCTCCTTTCATAATTTCTCAAAAATAACTCCAAACATTTTCCGCACGCCTTTACTATCCGCCGCACACTATTTACCATTTGAAATAATGAATATCGGAATCACGGTTTATCCATCGTATGGTGGCAGCGGCATTGTCGGTTCGGAACTCGGGCGCGAACTCGCTCTGCGCGGTCATACGGTTCATTTTATTTCGTCGAGTCTGCCGACGCGTCTCGTCGAATTGAGCGATAAAATTCAGTTTCACGAAGTCGAAATGATGTCGTATCCGCTGTTCGAGCATCAGCCCTATACGCTCGCTCTGGCGACGAAAATGGCGACCGTTGCGCGTTCGGAAAACTTGGATCTGCTGCACGTTCACTACGCGATTCCGCATTCGATCAGCGCGATTCTGGCGCGTGAATCGCTCAAGCCGAAACGCGATTTGCCGGTTATCACGACTTTGCACGGAACTGATATAACGCTCGTCGGCGCAGACCGTTCGTATTTGCCGATTACGCGCTACGGCATTCAGCAATCGGACGGCGTGACGGCGGTTTCTAAATTTCTTAAACAGGCGACGATTGAAACTTTTGATTTCGACGACATCGAAGTCATTCCGAATTTCATCTGCGAAAATCATTACAAAAAACTCGCCGATTCGCCCTTGAAAAAAGAACTCGCGCCGAACGGCGAACGAATTCTCGTCCACGTTTCCAATTTTCGCGCCGTCAAACGTCCCGCCGATTGCGTCGAAATTTTAGCGAAAGTTTTGCAAAAAGGCGGAAATGCGCGGCTTGTAATGGTCGGCGACGGACCGGAATATTCGGCGGTTCATCACCGCGCCAGAGTTTTGAATGTTTTAGATAAAACCGAATTCGTCGGCAAACAGGCGAAAATCGCCGATTATCTCGGAGTTTCCGACGTTTCGCTTCTGCCGTCGGAACTAGAATCCTTCGGACTCGCCGCGCTCGAAGCGCAAGCCTGCGAGCTTCCGGTTGTCGCCTCGCGCGTCGGCGGAATTCCCGAAGTCATTAACGACGGCGAAACCGGATTTATGAGCGATGTCGGCGACACGGAGAAGATGAGCGACGACGTTTTAAGGTTATTGAATAATGAAAAAATGCGCCTCTCGTTCGGCAAGCGCGGGCGCGAACTGGCGATTTTGCGTTACAGTTCCGACAAAATCATTCCGCAATACATCGCATTTTACGAAAAGGTTTTGCGGAAACCATAGTCGGAGCGCGGACATCTCTGTCCGCATTATCGCGTCAGCGATGAAAAGACGTTCGATTACATTCAGGTTTAACCAAATAGTGACGATTGTTCGCGCTTTCGCGCTCATTGCGGACAGGGATGTCCGCGCTCCGACTAGGATTTGCTAATTTCTCGCCGTTTTTCTACCATAAATCCTTGATGCTCAAACGCTATATGCACCGCCGCGAACGCTATTTCGCATTTTTGAATGACAATCGCGTCGTGCATCCGTTCGGCTGGGGCGTGGAATTTATTGATAAAAACGCGAACGGCGCGAATCCGCGCGAATTCTTCCGCCAATACACGAAAAAAGTTCTGGCAAACAGCGACGAATTTTTCTTTTCGCCGGAGATTGGCGATTACGAATTGCGGATTACGAATTACGAATTGACTTGGACAAGCGCGATTGAAACATCTTCAAAAGAAAACAATACTGCTCGCGCCCGATTTTTTCCTCATAAAGAAAACAAAAAATCGGCGGTCGTCGTTTTGCCGCATTGGAACGCAAAAGCAGGAACTTATTTTGATTTGTGCAAAGTTTTCAACCGCGTCGGCGTTTCCGCGCTTCGCTTGACGCTGCCTTATCACGAAGAACGAATGCCGCCGGAACTGGAACGCGCCGATTATCTGGTTGCACCGAATGTCGGGCGCACTTTGCAGAGTTTGCGGCAATCGGTCGTTGACACCCGAAGCGCGGTTCGATGGCTGAAAGAACAAGGCTACGAAAAAGTCGGAGTCGTCGGCACGAGCATTGGTTCTTGCGTCGGATTTTTCGCCTTCGCGCACGATTTGACCATTGATGTGGGCGTTTTCAACCACGTTTCCGGCTACGTCGCCGATGTCGTCTGGCAGGGACTTTCGACGTATCACGTCAAAGAAGGCTTGCAAAATAACATCGAACTCGACGAACTGCGCGAATTCTGGCTGCCGATTTCGCCGCTCGCTTATATCGAAAAACTCTCGAAAATGCCCGTGCGCCCGCAAAGATACATTTATACGCTTTACGATTTAACTTTTCCGGTAGATTTATCGCGCGATATGATGCGCTCTCTGCGCGAACACAATATCAAACACGACACGGTAAAAATTCCGTGCGGTCATTACACTTTGGGCGAAAAGCCTTGGGTTTATTTTGACGGCTGGAAAATCGTCAGCTATTTGCGAAAATATTTGCGCTAATTAAAATTCAGTTTTGCCTGTTAGCGAAAAGTTATAAATAATATTCCTTTCGCATAAATAAGACGATCTATATTTATAAAAGTTGGAGCAAATACTGTTTTCTTTGCGGAATTAACCGCAGAAACCCGCAATAATAGATGTCCTGAAATGGCTCTGGCTTTTGTTACTTTTCCGCTTAAAATGTCAATAATTACCTGAACTACTACTTGTCCCGAACAACGACAGCTTTTCGGAAATTCAGGTTTTGGAATAAATCTGGCTTTTTTATTGACAATGCCTACATCAATACATTTTTTCTCAGGCACAAAATTATAAACAATAATTCCTTTTACTTTTGCTAACAGATGTCCGGTTGAATTAAATTTGGCTTTCTTGACTGCTTCAACTGCCGAATCTCGCAAAAGTTCGTCGCCGGAAATCGCTTCGGCTGAAAGCACGTCGCCTTTTTCATCAATTAAAACTTCAACTTCAACTTTTCCGCTTGCACAAAAATCTTTCGCATTCTGCGGATAATCCGGTTTCGGTAAGTAACTCGCTTTTCCATTAACAATTCCGCCTTTAAGAATTTTTTCTTCTGCTAATTGTTCAAGATTAGCCGGATTGACTTCATAAACAATAATGCCTGTAACCTCGACAAGTTTTTCTGAAACAATTGTCGGTTTAAATTTTGCTTTTAACGCCGCTTTTTCAACTATTTGACGAAAAAACGGATGTCCCGAAATGGATTTGGCTGATTGAACATTTCCCTCTACATTAATCAAAATTTGAACAAACAATTTTCCTGAATATTTATGCGCTCCGTAGCCTATCGAAAGCGAATATTCGGGATTTGGCAAAGAAATTGCGATTTCATTACAGTTTTTGCAATCAATAACTTTGATATATGGTTGTGAAATTTCATTCCTTTCTTGAGCAAAACAAACCTGCAAAGCACAAATAGTTGTGAGCATAGTCAAAAATAATTGAAGTTTTTTCATAGATTAATTATTAGACACCAAACAATCTAATTTGTTCCTGATTTCTGCAATTTAATGTTAAACTTCTCTCGATTTGCCGATGAATTCCGCTGCTGAAAAACATCAAAATACGATTGACGAAGCGATTGCGCGGCTCGTTTCCCGTGCCGAAAATTCGCGCGGATTGGAGGCGAAGGATTTGCGCGGGCGCGTCGTTAAATCACTTGAAAAATACGTGACGGGCGACGATGAAAATGTTTCGGGCGCGGAAATAAAAGCGTTTGTTGACGAGCTTCGGGCGGACGATTTGTGTTTGATAATCGCTTGCGAACGCGGCGATGCGGCGGCTTGGGACGATTTAGTGAGGAATTTTGACGCGACCGTAAAATCGGCGGCGCGGAAGATTTCCGGCAACAATGAAGACGCAGAAGATTTGGCAAGTTCGATTTGGGCGGAACTTTACGGTTTAAAACACGATAAAGACGGGAAATTGCGGACGAAACTTTCTTATTATTCGGGGCGCGGAAGTTTGGGCGGCTGGCTTCGCGCCGTCGTTTCGCAATTGGCAATTGATGAGTTTCGTAAGCAGTCGAAGTTTGTGCAAATCGAGGAAAACCGCGAGTTTGAAAATCTGGCGAACGAATCTTCGGAGAAAAGCGAAAATAATTCGGTCGTTTCGCATTCAGACAATCCCGAACAGATTTTTTTGG
>JALYQJ010000569.1 GCA_030855875.1 Acidobacteriota bacterium | reverse complement strand
TCGGAGATTTCCTGAATCGTCAGCGCGTCGAGTCCAATACCCATTTTTTCCAAATCGCCCGCCGCTTCCGAAGTCAGTTTTTGCGCGAAACTCTGCCGGTCGTTGTTGATTTCTTCAACGGTTAAAGTTCCTAGAATCGCCCGCAGATGTCCTTCGAGGGTTTGGAAAATAAGTCCGTGAAATTGGTCTTGCGGCATTCCGAGAAACCGTTCCGCCGCCGCCCGCAAAGATTCGTCGTCGCCTTTGATTTTGACGTTGGCGACGGCTTTGACGGACACCGGAACGCCCTGTGAAGTGTAAGCGCGCGACGTGGCAAGCGGGACGGTTATCACGTTTAAATCGAGATATTCAACCTTTTCCAGAAACGGCACAACAAGCGTCGCGCCGCCGCGCACTTGCCGATAACCGACCGTTGAGCCGTCCGTCAGTCTGCGCCGCCGCCCGGAAATAACCGCCGCTTGATTGGGCGAAACTTTAATGTAATTGCGGCTGATAAGCATCAGAGCCGCGAACGCGCCGACGACAATCAATAAAACGACGGCGATGACGACAATTGGGATTTCAAACATTTTATTTACCTCATTTTATACGTTTAGAGTCCAAACTTTAGTTTGCCATTATCGGCAATCAGCACGATAAATCGTGAACTCTGAACGCTTGTGCGAAACGTCAAGCCTTTTCGGAAAATAGCGAAAAACCTTCGCCGTCATCCACGCTGACCATCACCGAATCGCCCGCGACCCGTTCGATGCGGACAATCGCGCCCGCTTTTATTTCCGTTCCGTCAATTGTCCGGGCGAGTTTTTCGATTTTTTCCTCACCGACGCGGCAGGAAATTTGTCCTAATTGATTTGGCTGAATACCGACGACGACTTGCGCCGTGCGCCCAATTAAATCTTCCGTGCTGACGGAACTCGAAGATTGTTGGCTGTAAAGAAAATAACCGAACAGAAAAACCAACGCGCCGAAGACAATGCCGCCGAGCAAACCAAACAAGGAACTCACTGCTGCACCATAGCCGATTGTTGTCCCGATTGCGCCAAAACCGCCAAACGCCGTTAGAAAAACGCTTATAACGCGGCTGTCAAAGATGCCGAAATCGTGGCTCGCGTCCAAACTGAAATCTAAATCGAAGCCCATTGCCTCAAAAATATCGCCGACAACCAACGAAATTAAGAGAAACGAAAATCCGATTCCGCCGATTGCCAAAAAAATTGTCATTAAGCCAAATGTCATTAATTTTCCTCAGTGTTCCAAATAATACAGCGAAAATCAATTTTCGGCAGTTACAAAAATCGGATTTAGGAAATTAGCCATGAATAACACGAATGACACGAATAAGAAAACCAATTTTAATTCGTGTTATTCGTGGCTAAAGTTTTAACTGTTGATTATCCATTATGTTCCTTTTAAGAGAATTTACAGGGATAACAGGATATACAGGGATAAATCAAGAGTTAAAAATCTTCTTATCCCTGTATATCCTGTTATCCCTGTAAATTTCTTTTCAAAATTCATACTCTGATTTCCGACGCAGGTTTTCAATCTCTCGCTTTATCCAGAACACCGCGCCTGAAAGTCTTTCCTGTTGGGGAAGAATCCGCAAATGGCTGTCCAGCAAATCAGCCAAATCTTTTTTTGATAAACCGCCCGTTTGTTCGTTATGCCAAACTTGTATCACATTTTCCGCTGTTTGTGAAAAGACTGCCGCCGATTCGCTTTCGGCAGCGAGCCGCAAAAGCTCAATAGTGTTTTGTTTGTTCGGCTTATTGCGCCAAACTTTTTCAAGCTCGCGCACCTTTTCCGATTTCTCGGACAAAACTTTATGTTCGGCTTCCTTTTGTTCCGCTTCGAGTTTCTTTTGTTCTTCGCGTTCAAGCGCACGAATCTCTTCGTCGGTCGGCGCGAAAAGCGGGCGATACGGCGGCGGCTCGTTGAATTGTTCTTGATTAGTTGTTTCGAGAGATTTGCGGCGGCGTTTGAGATAAGCGGCGAAACCGAGAACCGACAACAACCCGATGG
>JALYQJ010000458.1 GCA_030855875.1 Acidobacteriota bacterium | reverse complement strand
TAAGTCATTCCCGTGCCGCCGCCGGTTTGATGAATAATGGCAACGTCTTCGGCGTGCTGCATAATTCCCTGAATCGAATCGGGAACATTCAGGACGAAACACGCGGCGAGCTGTCCGTTCGGCTTTCCGGCGTTGACCAGACAAGGCGTGTTCGGCACGAATTCGCGGTTGAGCATTACTTCGGTCATCGCGTCGTAAAAATAATCGCGTTTGACTTCATCGGTTTCGGCGCGCGAAACGTGACCGACGACGCGGCGCACAATGTCGCCCCATGTTTCGAGTGCTTCGCCGTTCAAATCCTTAAGCGAATAGCGTTTGCTGATAACTTTCTGCGCGTTTGATCCCGGCGGTTTTATTTCAAGTTTACGGGCAGTTCTCGTGCCGTTTCCGTTTGTTTTTCCGTTTGTAGCGACAAATTCGCCCGACACGACAGGCTCAAAGACTGTACTCATATTTCTCTCAATCTCCTTTCAGGTCTTATGCAGACACCGGTTTTTGTTTGTTAAATTTTACTCTTTTCTCGCTGCATTTTGAAATGCTGGTGTTGACGACTTTTTTGGTCACGGCTCGAAAAGTAGTGTTCGGTTTTATTTTCGAGCGAATTGAAATATACCGAAACCAAAACTGGTTGTCAATAGAAAATGCACAATATCTTGTGCATCAAATTAACTTTTAGACAAAATAGCGCGTAGGCTAATGTAATTCATTAGCTTTTGTATAAAATCGCTTTGTCCGCGCTCCCCACTGCGCTTTCGGTTTGCTGCAACATTTGACTTTCAACCGGAAAATTTCCGAAACTGTCTTTTATGGATAAATTAATTCACGGCATCGCCGCCGACGCAACCGTTCGCGTAATGGCGGCAATTACCACCGAAACCGTGCGCGAAGCCGTGCGCCGACATCAAACATCGCCGACCGTTTCCGCCGCGCTCGGTCGCCTTTTAACCGGAACGCTTCTTTTAGGTTCGAGCCTCAAAGATTTTGACCGCCTGACCGTCAAAATCGAATCCGGCGGTTTGGTCGAAGGAATGACCGCCGAAGCCGACGAAAACGGAAACGTGCGTGGCTACGTGAAAAATCCGACAGCGGAACTGCCGTCGAAGGAAAACGGAAAATTCGACGTTGCCGGAGTCGTCGGCGAAGGAATGTTTTACGTCATCCGCGAATCGGGTTTCGATCTCGGCTTGCACCGCGAGCCTTATGTCGGCACGGTTCCGATTACGTCCGGCGAAATCGCTGAAGATTTCGCTTATTATCTGGCGAAAAGCGAACAGATTCCGTCTGCTGTTCTGCTCGGCGTTTTGCTGCAGCCCGATGCTCCTTTTGTTACCTGCGCGGGCGGCGTGATGATTCAGATGCTGCCGTCGGCAAACGAAAACATCGCCGTAATGATCGAAGACACGATTCTCCACGCGCCGCAATTGACCAACGCCATCAAAGAAGGCGCGACCGCCGAAGACCTTCTGAAAATAACGCTCGGCATAATTGATTATGAAATTTTAGGCGAGAAGGAAGTGCGTTTTCAATGCAACTGTTCGTTTGAACGCGCCGTTCAGTTAATTTCTTCGCTCGGAAAAGCCGAAGTCGCGTCAATGCTCGAAGAAGACAAAGGCGCGAAAATGACGTGCGGATTTTGCAACGAAGTTTATACGCTCGACGAAAACGATTTGAAGAAAATGCTTGAAACGTAGTTTGCCGAACGGCGGCGTTTTTCAATATTTTTTGATTCATCCGTCACCGGTAATTTCTGCTGTGATGTGAAAATTAATGAAATGTTCGACCAATTCAGAAATTGAAAGGTGCAATTTTCTCAGTAACACACTCGCGTTGGAAATAGGTTTTATATTTAGCTGAATAATGAAAGAAATAAAATACTTTGCAGCGATTTCCGAATTCCGCGAATGGCTTGAGGCGAATCACGTATCCGGGCGGGAATTGCAGGTCGGATTTTATAAAAAGAATTCGGGAGAGTTTAATTTTAGCTGGTCTGATGCGGTTGACGCGGCGATTTGTTACGGGTGGATAGACGGCGTTCGCCATAAGGTTGACGAACTTAGCTATACGGTGCGCTTTACGCCGCGCAAATCGTCGAGCGTTTGGTCGGCGGTCAATATCAAAAAGGTTGCAGAACTTTCGCGGCTCGGTTTGATGCGTCCGGCGGGAATTGCGGCATTTGAAAAGAGGAGCGAGGCGAAATCCTCTATTTACGCTTACGAGCAAAAAAACGCCGCGCTCGGCGACGTTTACGAAGCCAAATTTCGGGCAAACGCACGGGCTTGGGAATTTTTCGAGAAGCAAGCCGCTTATTACCGGCGAACGGCGATCTGGCAGGTAATCAGCGCGAAACAGGAAGAAACGCGCCTCAAACGACTCGATAAGTTGATCGCCAAATCGGAAGCGGGCGAAAAAGTTTGAGCGCGGCGCAAACGCTCCGGCGGGAAAAGTTTACGGGAAAACAAAAAGCGGAAAGTTGTAAAACCTTCCGCTTTTTACTTTTACCTTTTGCCTTTATATTCCCGCGCCGTGGCATTTTTTGAATTTCTTGCCGGAGCCGCAATAGCACGGGTCGTTGGCTTTGACTTTCGGCTGGTCGCGGACGAAAGGCGTGTGTTTTGTAACTTCCGTATCGCCTGCTGTTGCCGCCGATGCCATCGCGCCGGTAAAAGCCATTCCAGCGGCTTGTTTTCTGGCGCGTTGGCGTTCGAGTCGTTCAAGCCGTTCGATTTCTTCCTGTTCGTCTTTGACGACGATTTCGAGA
>JALYQJ010000408.1 GCA_030855875.1 Acidobacteriota bacterium | reverse complement strand
TGACAAGCCGCTGTGCAACTCGACGACGTTTCAAGTTTTGTGTGCCAAAATATTCGACAACTTCCTGCAACGTCGCCTCGTAAATGCCAACCGGCAAATCGCCGTTTTCGTCAAATTCGGGAAACGTCATCAAATCTCGACTTCATCAATCTGCGCTTTTTGCAGTTTGCCGGAATAGTCAATATAAAGCGATTTCCATTCGGTGAAAATATCCAAAACCTGCGTTCCGGCTTCGCGGTGTCCGTTGCCCGTGCCTTTCGTGCCGCCGAACGGTAGATGGACTTCCGCGCCGATAGTCGCCGAATTGACATAGCAGATTCCGGTGTAAAGTTCCTGCATCGCGTAGAACGATTGGTTGACATCCTGCGTGTAAATCGCCGACGACAAACCGTATTTGACATCGTTAACGATGTCAATTGCTTCGTCCAAAGTCGAAAATGGGATGACGCTCGTGACGGGTCCGAAAATTTCTTCCTGACCGATACGGTGATTGCGGTCAACGTCCGTAAAAACTGTCGGCTCGATAAAATAGCCTTTTTTGTAATCGCCTTTTGTCAGACGATTTCCGCCACAAGCCAAAGTCGCTTTATCTTCTTTTTGCCCGATTTCGATGTAGCCCAAGATTTTTTCCATCGCGGCTTGGTTGATGACCGGACCGACTTCGGTTTTCGCATCCAAACCATTGCCAACTCGTAATTTTTTGACTTTTTCGACGAGTTTTTCCGTGAACTTTTTATAAACTTTTTTGTGAACGACGAGTCTTGAGGAAGCCGTGCAGCGTTGCCCGGAAGTTCCGAACGCGCCCCAGAGCGAGCCTTCGACGGCGTTGTCAATATCGGCATCGTCCATTACGATAATCGCATTTTTGCCGCCCATTTCTAACGAAACGATTTTGTTATCACGCGCACAGGCTTCGGCGATAATTCTGCCCGTGTCGGTCGAGCCGGTGAACGAAATCAGGCGCACGTCTTTGTGATTGACGAGTGCTTCGCCCGGTTCGGAAAAGCCGTTGACGACGTTGATGACACCTTTTGGAATTCCGGCTTCTTCGCACGATTTGACGAGGTTAATTGTTGAAAGCGGCACATCTTCGCCCGATTTAATGACAACCGTATTGCCGCAAACTAAAGCCGGAATCAATTTCCACGAAGGAATCGCCATCGGAAAATTAAACGGCGTAATCAGTCCGCAAAGTCCGACCGGCTGGCGGACGCACATTGCAAATTTATTCGGCATTTCCGCCGGTGTCGTAAAGCCGTGAAGTCTGCGCCCTTCGCCCGCCGTATAATACGTGCAGTCAATCGCTTCCTGCACGTCGCCGCCGGCTTCCTTTAAAACCTTGCCCATTTCCCGCGTCATCTGGCGCGTGAATTCATCTTTGTTGTCGCGCAATATTTCGCCCAACCGAAAAAGAATTTCAGCGCGTTTCGGCGCGGGCGTTCTGCGCCATTTCGTCGCCGCATTTTTTGCCGCTTCGACTGCTCTGTCAACATCTTCCGCCGTTGATTTCGGAAAACGTCCGACGACATCCGAAGTATCCGCCGGATTCAGGTTTTCAAAATATTCGCCCGACGCGGATTTTACCCATTCGCCGCCGATATAGTTGTAGTATTTTTCCGTTTTGTCTTTATTTTCTTTATTCGATTTTTTTGCTTTTTCTGCTTTTGCCATAATTAAGTAGAGAGTAGAGAGTAGAGAGTAGAGAGTAGGAGTTTTATCTCTCTACTCTCTACTCTCTACTCTCTACTTTTTTATTGAACCGTAAATTGAACAATTTTTAATTGGGGAGAGCGACCTGTTTGGCTGCCGCTGATAACGTGCATCACGACGGCATCGCCCGTTTTTAAGTTTTTCGCCAGATCGTTAAAAGTTTTCAAATCCGTCACGGCAACGCGGTTGACGCGCTGAATTATGTCGCCTTTATCGAGAGCGTCCGAACCGTTCGACATTTTCACATCGGCGATAAAACTCGACGGATTTATTTCCTTGACGACCAAACCTTTTTGACCTTCTATTTTGGATGTCGCGGCAAGCGTCGGAGTCAGTTCGACCAGCGTCAAACCGAACGGTTTTGTTTCTTCTTTCGCGCCGCCGATTGGCAATTTGCGGCGCGTATCGTCGGCGTTAGCCGATTGATTTCTTAAAGGTCGTTCGGCGAGTTTGATAATCGTCGTTTTGCGCTCCATATTCGCGCCGTTTTCGCGCAAGTAGACGAGATTGACTGATTCTTCCGGTTTAGTCGAAGCGACTTTGGCAATCAAATCCTGTGCGCCCTGCACCTTTTGCCCGTTAAATTCCGTAATTACGTCGCCGACCAGCAAACCGGCTTTAGCGGCGGCACTTTCCGAATCGGGAACATCCAAAATGATTGCGCCGCCGACTTC
>JALYQJ010000558.1 GCA_030855875.1 Acidobacteriota bacterium | reverse complement strand
GTTCCCGTCTTGCCCGCCGATGTATAACCGTTTAGTTGAGCGCGTTTGCCCGTGCCTTTGAGGACTACTTCGCGGAGCATCGCCCGCAAACCGCGCGCAGTTTCAGCCGTCACAACCTGAGTTTTTTGCGGCTCGGTCGCGCTGAATACATTTCCGTCTGCCTGTCGAATTTCTTTGATTACGTGAGGCTGAATTTTAACGCCGTCGTTGGCTATCGTCGCAAAAGCCGCCGCCATTTGCAAAGCCGAAACTCCAATTTCATACCCGATTGACATCGAAGCCAGACTGTCGCCCTGCCATATGCTCAATGGGCGAACGATGCCTTTCGCTTCCGCCGGAAGTTCGATGCCGGTTTGTTTTCCGAAGCCGAATTTTTGCAAATAACCGAAGAATTTTTCCTTGCCGAGTCCGAGTCCGGTTTTTATCGCCGTGACGTTGCTCGAAACCGCCATCGCTTCAGGATAAGACATAGTTTTCTTAGAATGATGATCGCTGAAACGATGTCCGGCAACTTCGATTGAATTGCTCGACAAATGAACTGTACCGTCGGCGCGGATGACGTTTTCGTTGACCGCGCCGCTGTAAGTTATCAATTTAAAAATCGAACCGGGCGAATAATTATCGTGAATGGCGCGATTGACGTAGTTTTCCGACGAAAATTCGGTGTAGCGATTCGGGTCGAAGGTCGGATAATTAGCCATCGCCAGAATCTCGCCGTTTTTCGGATTCATTACAATCGCCATTCCCGATTTGGAATTTGAATTTTTCACGCCGTCGGCAAGTGCCTGTTCGACTTTGTATTGAATCGAATGGCTGATTGTCAAAACGATGTCCTTCGGCGGTTCGCGTTCTTCGATGTTCGATTCATCGTAAACTCTGCCGTGACGGTCGCGGTCCTGCCAGCTTTTATTGACCGCGCCGTGCAGATTCGCCTCCTGCGACTGCTCGATGCCCGCGCTGCCGATGTCGTCGGCATTGGCGAAACCGACGATCTGCGCTGCTAAATTTTGATACGGATAGCTGCGTTTTTGTTCTTCGCGCCAATGCAAACCGGCAAAACGCGGCAAATCGAATTTTTTCAGTTCTCTGTCTTCGAGTGCTTCGTTGATTTCGTCCGCCGCGTTTTCGTCGAGTTTTCGCGTCAGCCAGACGAATCTTTTGCCGCTTTCCTTTCCTTCTTTTAAGTTTTTCTGTATTTCGTTCGGTTTGACCTTTAAAGCTGCGGCGACTTCTTTCGCGGTCGCTTCGACATCTTCGATTTCGCGCGGGTCGGCATAGAGCGATTTGACTTTGACGCTCATCGCCAGCGGGCGTTCGTTGCGGTCATAAATCGTGCCGCGCAGTTGTTTGCTTTTTATCTGGTCGCGCCGCTGATTTTGCGCTTTGTCGCGCAGCGTTTCGTGCTGGTTAATCTGCAAATGAACGAGCCGAACGCCGATTCCGCCGATCCATAAAATAAAGAACGCGACAATCAGCATAAACCGCGTAAAAGCGGTCTGCATCGGATTTTTCACCTTCGTTTTTTTCGTTTGTCGGCGCATATTTTTTGCTTCAGTCGTTATTATTTAGTCGTTTTAACCGCAATTCTATCCCGCCCATCCGAATTTTTTTTCGGCTCCGATGTTATCTTGTCGGATTTCCCCGGTTTACCGAATTTTATGTTTTTGTCGTCGGCTTTGTTTGCCGTCGTCTGCGCCGGTTTCGGTTCGGACGGCGTTTTTTCAGCGGCTTTAAACGTCGAAATTTTTTCCGTCTTTATTGTTTCCGCTATTTTCGGGTTGCCGCCGACAACTTCGATATTGCTCGCCGTCATCGTCGTCATACCGATTTTTTTCGCCGCTTTTTTAATTTCGGCGGGCGACAGCGCGATTTCCTTTTCGAGAATCAAACGGCGTTTTTCGCCTTCGAGTTCGTCGAGCTGTTTGCGAAGTTTGGAGTTTTTCATTCCGTAATCAATCGAAGAAAAATGCTGGCGGGCGGCAAAGAAAAAACCGGCGACCAAAAACAACGCGCAAAAAAGCGTCAAGAGCGTGTATCGCCATGGAATCGGGTCGCGGTCGCGTCTGGATTTTTTTGCGGTTTTCGTTTGCGGCAGGTTTCTTTTTCTCATATACGAGTTTTCTTAAAGCAATCGGAAATGCTCTGTTTATTTTCAATTTTTCAAACTATTTTCAAACAGGCTCGAAGTTTTGCGCTGCGCGCGCGCGGATTTGCGAGCGTTTCCGTTTCGTCTGCAATAATCGGTTTGCGTGTTAAAATTTCAATTCTTTTTTCCGCGCCGCAGGCGCATTCGGGAATTCGCGGCGGACAAAAACATTTTCCCGAAAGTTTCTGAAAAGCGTGTTTCACGATCCGGTCTTCGAGCGAATGAAACGTAATGACCGCCAATCTTCCGCCGGTTTTCAAAACATCAACTGCGTTGCCGATAAAATCTTCCAAAATTTCAAGTTCTCCGTTGACGGCAATTCGCAAAGCCTGAAACGTGCGTGTCGCCGGATGAATTTTGTCCTTTGCTTTAGCGCGACCGATTGCTTTTTCAACTGTTTCAGCCAGTTCTTTGGTCGTTTTTACCGGCTCGCCGATTTCTCTTTTCCATACGATTCGACGGGCAATACGCCGGGAAAGTCTTTCTTCGCCGTATTTGTAAATAATATCGGCGATTTCCGCTTCCGATAAATTCTCAAGCAATTCGGCGGCGGTTTCGGTTTCCGAATCGGCGTTCATACGCATATCGAGCGGCGCGTCGAAACGGAAACTGAATCCGCGTTCGCCGCTATCGAACTGTAATGACGAAACGCCCAAATCAGCTAAAATGCCGTTCACTTTTTCGATTTTTGCTTCCGCCAAAACTTCTTTTAAGTCCGAAAAGTTAGCGTGAAAAATACGCACCCGCGCACCGTATTTCGCCAATCTTTGCCGGGCGTGACCGATTGCCTGCGCGTCCTGATCAATTCCGACAACGCTCACATTTTCGGCAGCTTCGAGAATCGCTTCGGCGTGTCCGCCCAATCCGAGCGTCGCATCAACAAACACTTCGCCCACCTTCGGTTCAAGCAAACGCAAGGATTCTTCAAGCAAAACGGACTGATGCAAATTTTCGGCGTTGTTTTTCAGCATCTTCAAAGAGCGAAGCCGATTTACAAAATCTTTTCAAGACACAAATTGCCCGCAGATTCTTTATTTCAAACCTTTACTTAACAACTATTTTTTGCTAGATTTTACGCGGAAACCCGAATGTCTTAGACCGTCCTGTCTAAAATTAATTTTTATATTTTCCGCGCGGCATCTTTAGATATTTTCAGGGGAAAAGTGCTTAAACTTTTAAACACATACTTTATCGAAAAATTACCTGCCTGATTTTCAATTTCAGAACTTCTTTTTCAAATACTTGCAAGCATATTACGATTATTTTTCGTCGCCTGTCAAGAAATATTTGCCGTTTTTTTTTAATCAACTGTTTAATTTTTTGGACAGAATGTGGAATTTTTCCGACGCGCACAAAATTGTCTCGATTGTTAATTTCTTTTTCACGCCGCTTTGCGCTAAAGTGTAAATTTTACACCGCCAATGAACTCGATTTTCTTGCAGCTTATAATTTTCGGCTTCGCTGCCGCTTTAGCCAATATTCTCGGCGGTTTGATTCTTTTTCCTTCGCAGATTCATAAAAACTATAAAAAATATCTAAAATATCTTCTGGCACTCGGAGCAGGTTTTATGCTCGCCGTGACGTTTTTCGAGATTATTCCGAAATCCGTTTTGATATGGCAGAAATTGAATCCGCAAGAAAGCGAAAATCTCGCCGTGCCGATGATTTTGCTGCTTACCGGCTATCTTTTGACGCAATTTTTTGAACACACAATCGCGCCGCATTTTCACCTCGGCGAAGAAGTTCACGCTGATCATCTAATCTCGTCGCGTTCGGCTTATACAGCTATCGGCGGACTTCTTATTCATACATTTTTCGACGGCGTTTCGATTGCCGCCGCTTCGCAGATAGATTTAAAGGTCGGGGTTTTGGTTTTCATCGCCGTTTTTCTGCACAAATTTCCCGAAGGATTTACGATTGCCTCGATGATTTTGGCGGCGGGAAAAGGATTTAAAGAAGTTTTGATCGCCACTTCGCTCATCGGTTTGACTACTTTTGCGGGCATTTTGCTTTTTTATTTCGTCGGCGCAAGCACGGGTTTTTCTATCGCTTACGCGCTCCCGCTCGCCAGCGGCGTGACGCTTTACGTTGCCGCCAGCGATTTGATACCGGAAGTCAATCACCACGGCGGCAAACGTCCGCTCATATCGCTCGCGGTTTTTGCCGGTGTCGCGCTGTTTTTCGCGCTTCATTACTTTCTGCATTTGTTTCTCGAAGGCTGAAGCAAATGAAGGAACATTGCATTCGACGCTTTCGTATTCTCTACAGATTTGGCAAAATCATTATTAATGAAAATAAAATTAGCATCTGCAAAATACAAATACTTTTTCGCGGTTCTGATTTTTTTGATAACGGCAAACTTTGCCTTTTCACAAAACGGCGAACCTTTTTCCATCAACGCTTCGCCTCTGCCCGCGCCGACCGGTTTTGTAAACGATTACGCCGGAGTGATAGATGCGGCAACAAAACAGCAACTCGAACAGCGCATTCTCGATTTCAAAAATAAATACAATCCGCCAATCGAACTCGCCGTGGCGATAGTCAAAACGACGGGCGAGCGTCCTATTTTCGATTATTCACTCGCAGTCGCACGCGGCTGGGGAATCGGCGCGAAAGCCGACGATAATCCGAGTGCGCTGCTTTTTATCGCCGTTGACGACCGCAAGTATTTCACGCAGGTCAGCAAGGATTTGGAAGATGAATTGCCCGACGGTCTGGTCGGACAATTGCAGCGTCAAAATCTAGTTCCCGCTTTTAAACAGGGAAATTACAGCAAAGGCGTTGCCGACACGATTGACGCATACATTCGCACTATCGAAGCCCGGCAGAGCGGCGAACTCGCGCCGCCGACCGCGACCGAAGAAACCGGACAAAAACGAAACAAGTCGTCATTCGGCAGCATCGGCTGCTGTTTGATAGTATTATTTATTTTGATGGTAATAATTATGAGTCGTTCCGGCGGCGGAAGAGGCGGACGCGGCGGCGGTTTCGGCGGCGGCGGCGGAAGCGCGCTGCCCTGGATTATCGGTTCGATTATCGCTAATTCCGGCAGCAGCGGTTCTTCTTCAGGCGGTTGGGGCGGAAGTTCCGACAGCGGCGGCGGAGGTTTCGGAGGTTTCGGCGGCGGCGGTGATTTCGGCGGCGGCGGCGCGGGCGGCGATTGGTAATTTTGAGTTTTCGCGTATAGTGATTCGGAAAGGGTAAAAATGAGTATCGAAGAAAGAGTAAGCAAATCGGAAAGAAAAATCGAAACGGTCGAAGACGCGATTAAACTGTTGTCGAAATTGATCGCCAATCACGACGAAAGACTATATGATTCGCTGAAAGGCAGAGAAGATTTAAACGAAAAAATTACGATGCTGATTGACGCGCAAATCAGAAACGAAGATGCAATTCAGAAAGTCAATCAGCATATTGATAAATTAGCTGAACTGGTAGCTAAATCGCATCAGCGGCTCGACCGTCTGGAAAGTTAAATTATTTTATGATTAATCAATTTTCGGCGTTAATAGATGATTTGCGGGCGACACACGGCAGCAACTTAGCTTCCGTAATTTTATACGGTTCGGCGGCGGTCGGCGATTTCGTTAAAAATCAGTCAGATTACAATTTATTAATCGCGCTAAAGGAAATTACGCCGAAAGAACTGCGAAATTCGCAGGCGGCGATGCGCGAGTGGAATCGGCTCGGTCATCCGATTCCCGTGTATTTTACCGTCAACGAACTGCAAACTGCGGCTGACGTTTTTCCGATTGAGTTTCATCAAATGGAACGCGCCCGCAAAGTTCTGTTCGGCGCGGACGTTCTGGCAAATATTAATATTTCCGACGAATTTCTGCGTCATCAGACCGAGTATGAACTGCGAAGCAAATTGATTCTGCTGCGGCGGCATTACATCGCGGTTTCCAATTCGGTTCCGGGTTTGACGAATTTGATGGCGGAAAGTCTTTCGAGTTTCGCGTCTTTGTTTCGCGCCGTTCTATTGCTTCACGGCATCGAGCCGCCCGTCGAGAAACAAAAAATCGTCGCGCTGACGGCGCAGCATCTAAAGTTAAACGGAGTTCCGTTTGAAAAAGTATTTAATATTCGTGAAAATAACTATGCACAAATACTTGACGAGGTTTCCGCCAATCAGCTTTTCGCCGATTATATGCGCGAGATCGAAAACGTCATTGCGGCGGTGGATAATTTGACAACATCGTAAATTGTAATTGTTAATGGTTAATCGGTGAATTTACGCATCTAAAAAACACGATTAACCATTAACGATTAACGGCTAACAATTAACTATTTATGAGGAGTAAAACAATGAAGAGATTTTTATTACTGACAATCACACTATTTGCCGCTTTTGGATTAAGCGGCTGCAGCTACAACGATTTAACGGCGAAACAGCAAAACGTCAAAGGTAAATGGGCAAACGTCGAAAGTTCTCTGCAAAGACGCGCCGATTTGATTCCGAATCTGGTCAACGTCGCGCAGCAGTCGGCGATTCAGGAACAGGAAGTTTTCGGTCAGATCGCCGACGCGCGTTCGCGTCTTCTGAACGCGACAAACGCTGCTCCGCAAGGCACGGACGGCGATAAAACGCCCGAACAAAAGCAGGCGGTGATCGAAGCCAACAACAGTTTCGGCGGAACAATCGGCAGACTTTTGAGCTTGCAGGAAAGCTATCCGCAACTGCGTTCAAATGAATTGTTTATGAACGTACAGAACGAGCTTTCGGGAACGGAAAATCGCATCAACGTCGCGCGGCTCGATTATAATCAGGCTGTTCAGGATTACAACACGACGCGCAACCAGTTTCCGGCGGTTTTAACGGCGAGTTTGCTGGGATTCAAGGAAGAACCGAATTTTCAGGCTGATGCCGGTGCAAGACAAGCACCGCAACTGCCCGATCCGAATTCGATTCGCCGCAGCCAACAACCGCAAGCACCCGCCGCTCCGCTTGCGCCCGCAAACCGTTAACCTAAAATCCGCGAGAATTACACATCGCGCAATGATCGCAAGGCTTGCCCGCCGGTTCATACGGGCAAGCCTTTTCATTTTGCATCGAATTGATAATTTCGTCAGCAAGTTCTTCGAGATTCGAAAATTTTTCCTGACTCGGATGATTCGATTTTGGATTTTGGATTTTGGATTTTGGATTTTGGAAAGTGAGATTGTGTTCGATTTTATCTAATCTTAGATTGATTGTTTCGAGGCTTGACCGCAAAAAGCTGTCGCCGCTTTGTTTTTCATTTTCCTGCAAAAGTGAAGCGATTTTTTCAGCTAAATTTTGAGCGTTTTGACTTTCCACAATTTGAAATTTGAAATCTGAAATCTGAAATTACTTCTTTTCGCCGGGCAGCAAATCAACGTAATCAACCACGCCGATAATCGCTGAATCAATCGCCGCGCCAGCCTTTCCGGTCGTCGCCGTAGAAGCCGACCAGCCTTCCTGCACGATTAAAACTATGTCGCCTTCGCCCGCCGAAACCGAATCGAGCGCGAGCATCGTTTCGTCTGTTTCTTCAAGTTTCTCGGTCAGTTTGCGGCACAACATTACGCGCGTGCCTTCGTAACGCTGATTTTTCTGCGTTGCGACGACATTTCCGATAACGCGGGCTAAAAGCATAAAAGAGTAGAGAATAGAGAGTAGAGAGTAGAGAGAATAATCCGCTTTCTACTCTTCACTCTCTACTCGTTTGTATAAACGTGCGAATCCGAATCAATGATTCCGATGATTGTGCAGTCGGTCGGCGTGTTGTCGCGTTTGAATGGAAAGCTCGCTTCTTTGCCGCGGCACCAGAAAACAAGTTCGCCGATGCCCGCGCCGATTGCGTCGAGCGCGACCACAGGTTTTCCTTTCGGCGACAAATCCGGGTTCAGCGTCTGCACAATCAAAAACTTGCGCCCTTCGAGCGTTTCATTTTTAACGGTGGAAACTAAATTTCCGATGACACGCGCAATTTGCATTTTTCAATCTTCGTAAAAATCAAAAATTGTTTTGAAAACACCTAAAATATTTTCTACTTCAGAAATATAAAACCTTTCGCTGTCAACAATTGCCATATTATTTTCGAGTTTCAAAAATTGCCAGTTTTCGCCCGTCGTAACGCATCCGAAAACTGTCTGAAAGTTGTTTTCGCTTCTTTTATTAAAAATCACGGACGCAAACATTTGAGCGATACATTGTCCGAGACCGAGTTCGATGTCATTTTTTTTCGCTTCGACCAATGCCACTATCGGCGATTTTAATATCGGTGTCGGTTTTGTTTTTGACAAAATAAAATCACATTCGCCCGTCAAACCGATATTAGCGTCAACATTCAAAGTTTGCCCGGAAAAAATTTGAATGCTGTCTTTTGAAATTTCCTGTGCCGCGAGCAAA
Organism: Acidobacteriota bacterium; assembly: GCA_030855875.1. Lineage (GTDB taxonomy): Bacteria > Acidobacteriota > Blastocatellia > Pyrinomonadales > Pyrinomonadaceae > SXVE01. Next base: position 4,566 of record JALYQJ010000558.1, on the reverse strand, counting down.
ATCGGAGTAACAATAAACTCGGAACGCGCTTTTTCACTGACGAAGGCGTTTTTCTCACCTTTTTCTAAACTCTTCAATAACCATTCCGAAGGCGCAATCGGAACAAATTGCCATTCGATTTTCTTTATGACAACTTCAATATTTAACTCTTTCTCAACCTTCGGAATATCGAAATCCGTGTAGCTCATTTCTCTCCGCCGATAAAATCAATCGTGTCAATTACGCCAATGATCGCCGCGTCAACCGGACAATCTTTGTTGCCTTCCGCAAGCCGCGCAGACGAACCGGCGACGACGAGAACCTTTTCGTGAAAGCCCGCGCCGACCGTATCAACTGCGACGACGTAACCGTTTTGGTCAGTGCCGTCGAGATTGAGCGGTTTGACGATCATAAGTTTTTTCCCCGAAAGCCGCTCGTCTTTTTGCGACGCGACAACGGTTCCCAAAATTCTGGCGATAATCATTTTTTAGCGGTGAATGACGAACTGTGAATGGTGAATGTTTTTCTGCCATTCACCATTCACAGTTCGTCATTTATATCATTACCTGATTCCAATCGGCATTACGTCGTCAACGCTTCCGTGCGGACGCGGGATGACGTGAACCGAAACGAGTTCGCCGACCCGACGCGCTGCTGCCGCGCCCGCATCAGTCGCCGCTTTAACCGCCGCGACATCGCCGCGCACAATTGCCGTAACGAATCCGGCTCCGATTTTTTCGTAGCCGACGAGCTGCACGTTTGCCGCTTTGACCATCGCGTCCGCCGCTTCGATCATCGCCACGAGTCCTTTACATTCAACCATTCCCAATGCTTCCTGCATTTAGATTTTCTCCTGAAATTTTAGTTTAAAATTGCGAAAAAATTAGTTTAACTCACTTTAGCCGCCTGACTCAAAAGTTCGATCAACTCTTCGCGCGTAAATGAAATTTTCGCACCGTTTGCATCTCCGTTTGTTTTGCAGGAAATTCCTGCTTCTTCCAAATAACCGCACGATTGACAGCGTGCCGCTTCGGGCAAATATCCGGCTTTTTCGCGGATATTTATAAGTTTTGAAATCGCGTCTTTCGGCAAATCGTTCGCGCCGCCGAGAGCTTTGGCAAGAATCGCAATTTTCGCCGTGTGTTCGAGCGTTTCTAATCTATCGAATGCCTGCCACAAATTCGCGCCGTAAGCGACCGCTCCGTGATTCGCCATTAAAAGCGCGTTGTGATGCTCGACGAAAGGTTTCATCGAATCGGTCAGTTCCGAAGTCGAAGGAGTTCCGTAATCGGTCAGCGGAACGCAGCCTAAAGTTAAAATAACTTCCGACAAAATCGGTTCGTCAATCGGAAGTCCGGCGACGGCAAAAGCGGTTCCGTGCGGCGGATGCGCGTGGCAAACGGCGTTAATATCAGGGCGCATTTTATAAATCAAAAGGTGCATCGCCAATTCCGACGAAGCCTTTTTGTCGTTCAGCGATTTCCCGTCCAAATCCGTAATCGCCAAACAATCTTCCGTCATCCGCCCTTTACAAGTCATCGTCGGCGTGGCGAGAATTCGGTTTTCATCAAGTCGAATACTGACGTTTCCGTCCGACGAAACGACGTAACTTCGTTCGTAAAGCAGTATGCCGACTTCGACAATTAATTTTCTAGCCTGAGATTCGTCCATAAATAAAGAAACCACAGATTAACACAATCGAAGAAAATCTTCATTCGCGGTTAATCTGTGGTTTTATGTTTTGGAAAACTTCCCGTCGCTTAATGCGCCCGCATTCTCGGCGGCGGCGGCGGCATCGGCGGCATCGGTGGCGGCGGAACATCCAGATTCATTTCAAATTCGGAAACTGTCATTCTTTTTTCGCGTTCCAGACGTTCGACGCGCTGACGAAGCCGCTGATTTTCCTGTTTCAAGCGGTAATTTTCACGCTGTTTCCAACCGCGATTTTTGAATTGAAAACTCGGCGCGGCAATCGAAATGAAGAAGCTGGCGATAAACAGCCCGATGGCAAATGTTAATAGAAACGGAACAAATCTTTTTACAAGTCCTAACAAACGCATTTTATTTTTACCCCTTAATTTATAATTTGATACTTTCTTTACGACGAATTTGCCCGTTCGGTTTCAAGATTTTGCCGTTGCCGTTTTTCGGCTGCGCTAAAAAATACGACAAACTTTCAAGCGAAGTAGTTAAATCAATCGTTTTCAATTTTATATCTTCGGAAACGCGCAAAGGTGTCGGCGCAAAATTCATCACGGCTTTGATACCCGATTTTTTTATCAACTCTAAAACGCCTTGCGCGTGTTCGGCGGGAACGGCAATCACCGCCACATCTATCTTATCTTTTTTGACGACGGACGCAAAATCTTTTATATCAAAAATTTCGACATCGCCGACTTTTTTTCCGATTTTCTTTTCGTCGGCATCGAAAAGCGCGGCGACCGTAAAATTTGTCCGCGAAAAACCGTAATAATCCGTCAGAGCCGTTCCCAAACGTCCCGCGCCGATGATGCCGACGCAATGCTGCCGGTCGAGTCCGAGAATTTTTTTCAGATGTTCGCGCAAATGTTCGATGTGGTAACCGACACCGCGCACACCGAATTCACCGAAATTCGCCAAATCCTTCCGAATCTGCGCCGAATTCAAACTATACCGGCTCGCCAGACGCTCACTCGAAACTTTATTTACGCCTTCCGCCGTCAAATCGTTAAGACAGCGCAGATAAACGCTGAGGCGATTGGTCGTGAGTTCTGAAATTTTCTCGATCTTCATCAATTTTTACAACTTATTTATAAATCGGGGAAAGCGATTTCTTCAAATGGTGACGCATTGTAGATGTAAAATACAATTTTTGCCGTTGCCCTTAAATTCAATATCCTTTACAATTTATGTTTCAAGTGTGAAACAAGGAAGTATTTTTTATGTCAGTTTCAACCAACTCTGAATCTAATGAATTAACAATACTCGGCATTAAATTTTACGAGGAACAATTAAAAAATATTCTCGAACCGGCACTAACCGGTGAATTTGTGGCGATTGAGCCTTATTCGGGCAGATATTTTGTAGATAAAAACGGCACGAAAGCCTTACTTGAAGCGCGTCGGGAAATGCCCGACAGCAAGTTTTATTTGGCGCGTATCGGCTATAAAACGACTGACAGAATAGGAAGTTATGGCTCAGGAAAAAGGCAGAGTCAATAAAATTTACAGGCATTTTTGCCAATTTCTCTGACAAATGGATCAACCGTTAATTGCCTGCTCGACACAGGCTTTAACGGCGCGTTAATGTTTCCGCGCTCATTTGCCGAGGCAAATTCGATTAAAATTACGGGTAGCGAAACATTCACAGCGGCTGAAGAAACCGTTTTCACGGCTGACATTGGAATCGCTGAGATTGACTGGCTCGACGACGATTTTTTGATTCGAATTATCATCAGCGACAGTAACGACGCTCTGATCGGCGTTGAAATGTTGGTTGACACAATTCTGGAAATTGATTACATCAATTCAACCGTTAAAATAACAAAACCAAAATGATTGCATATCTTTCCGGGAAACTTTTAGAAAAAGAAGCGAATACGGTCATCGTTGATGTCGGCGGTGTCGGCTACGAAGTGACGATTCCGCTTTCGACGTTTTACGAACTCGGCGAAGTCGGCGAAGATGTTCAGCTTCGCATTTTCACGTATGTTCGTGAAGACGCGCTCCAACTTTTCGGCTTCAAGACCGAACGAGAAAAACTGCTTTATATGAAACTGATTTCCGTACAGGGCATCGGCGCAAAATCCGGCATCACGATGCTTTCGGGAATGAACGCCGACGAAATTATCGTCGCCATCCGCACCGACAATTTAGCGCGTTTGACTTCGATTCCCGGAGTCGGCAAAAAAACCGCCGAACGAATGGTGATCGAGTTGCGCGATAAATTAAACGATTTAACTTCCGCCGCATCGCAGCAGCATTTAACTTCGGTTTCGGGCGGCGTAAACATCACATCGGTTGACGCGGTTTACGACGACGCGCTTTCGGCTCTGATAAATCTCGGCTATCAGCGCAACGCGGCGGAAAAAGCCTTGAAACAAGCCGTGCAGGACGGAACGGAAATGAGTGTGCAAAAACTTCTGCGAAAAAGTTTGCAGTTTTTGGCGAAAGGTTAGAGCGTATAACAAATAATGTCAGAAAATTTTGAAGATAACGACAATCGAAACGGTTCGCGTCTTGATGAAGAAAAGCAGTTTGAGCTTTCTCTGCGCCCGACGCAGCTCGGCGAATATATCGGGCAGCGCAAGGTCAAGGAAAATCTGCGCGTGTTTATGAAAGCCGCGCTTAAACGCCGCGAAGCTCTCGACCATATTTTGCTTTACGGTCCGCCGGGAACCGGAAAAACGACCCTGGCTGCGATTATCGCCAATGAAATGGGCGCACAGCTCAAATCAACCGCCGCGCCAATCATTGAAAAATCCGGTGATCTCGCCGCGCTTTTGACGAATTTGGAAGAAGGGGATGTGCTTTTTATTGACGAAATCCATCGAATGAATCCGGCGATTGAAGAAGTCCTTTATCCGGCGATGGAGGATTACAATCTCGA
>JALYQJ010000555.1 GCA_030855875.1 Acidobacteriota bacterium | reverse complement strand
TCTAATTTCTTTTTCAATTTCACTCAAAACTCAGGTTAGTTAATCCGAATACCTTTAGTCGTATAAATTCGGTTCGCCCGGCGGTCGCGTGTTCCAGCGTTTGTGAATCCAAAGCCATTGTTCGGGATATTTTCGGACGTAACTTTCAACGACTTTTGTGATATTTTGCGTCAAACTTAAAATATCAGCCTCGTCATTTTCGGTTTTTTCGTATTCGACCGGCGGTTCGAGATAAACGACGTATTTACGCTTCGATTCCTCCCAAACGGCAAACGCCGGAAGAACCGCCGCGCCGGTTTTCAAGGCGAGTTTGGCGATGCTCGTTGTCGTCGAAGACTGTATGCCGAAAAAATCTACGAAAACGCCTTCTTTTTCCTGAACATTCAAATCCGCCAAAATCCCCAAAAGTTCTCCGTTTTCCAAAACGCGAAACATTTTTCTCGCCGATTTTGTTTTATCCAAAGTTACGCTGCCGAATCTGGTGCGAAAACCGTCAACGAAATTTTCGACCAGCGGATTATCAATTCGCCGCACCAGAATATTCATTCCGAAACCGAATGCGGGCGGCAAAAGGTTAAAAACCTCCCAACTGCCGAAATGTCCGGTGAAAAACAAAACGCCTTTTCCCTGCGCGTAGGCTTTATCGAAATTTTCTTCTTTGCCGACGACTTCAACCAGATTGCGGATGTCTTCGTGTTTGAATTTGCGGAAATGTGAAACGAAACCGAGATGACGACCGAGCGATTCAAACGTGCCGCGCAGAATTTTTTCCTTTTCTGCGGCGGACAATTCGGGCAGAGCGATCTCGAGATTGCGTTCGGCTGTTTTTTGCAGTTTCGGAAACCGTGCGGCGAGAAATCTGCCGACCGATTTGCCGAACCGCATCGAAGTTTCAAGCGGCAGCGCACCAATCGCGCCGAGCAGTGAACGCACGGCGAGCAGTTCGGATTTATTTTGTAATTTGCTTTTTTTCTTTGGCACTGAAAAGAAGTTTAGAGGTTAAAGACGAAAAATCCAAAATCCAAAATCTAAAATCCAAAATCAAATTAGCTCCAGCGAAAAAATCGTTTCGTCAGCGGCAGCAAGCGATGCGTTGCCACAGTCTGACTGAAAAATAATTCGTGTTCGCCCTCGACACGCGACATTTCCATCATTTCCTCAAAGCATTCGGGCATTTCCAATTCCTCTGCAAACTCCGCCGCGTCAATATATTCCTGCACATTTTGACTTTCCAATCTGCCCGCAAAATACATCGGGAAAAACCAGCCCGAAACATAACACGCCAATCCGATAATTTTACCGATTGTCCAAAAGATTTTTTCCCGTCGCGGATTCGGTTTCGCGTTCAAATTTTCGAGCCAGCGCAGAACATTCGCCCGATGTTCCCATTCTTCGCGCTCGATTTGCTGTATGTGTTCGCGCTCCGCCGAATTGTTTTTTAACGATTTCCAATGTCCGCGATAAGCAAACGCCGCCGCAAGTTCGCCCGCGTGAGCGTTTTGCAAGATTCGTATTAGATTTTGTCGCGCGTCATTCATCGGTAAAATCTATCTTGTCATAAACTTCGCCGAGCGCGATTCGGCATTCGATTGAAGCAAATTCGATTTCCGATTCAACCCCGACGGCTTCGGTGAAAAACCAAAATCCGTCGCCGCGTTTGACATATTTTTCGATTCGCGCTTCGTCATGCGCGACCAAAACGTATTCCTGCAAACTCTCGATGCTTCGGTAATGCTGAAACTTTTTGCCTCTGTCGTAACCTTCGGTCGAATCGGAAAGCACTTCGATTAACAGAACCGGATTCAAAAGCGTGTCAAAAACATCGTCTTTAAATTTCGGTTCGCCGCAGACGACAACTAAATCGGGATAAGTATACAATCCGGTTTCAGGCACAAAAACGCGCATATTACTGGAATAGTTTTCGCAGTTTTTGCTTTTTAGATGTTGCCAGACCAGACCGCTTAAATTCGTCGTAATTTTATTGTGATTTCGCTTTGCGCCGGACATCGCAAAGATTTCGCCATCGAAATACTCGTGTTTTATCTCAGATTTTCGCTCAAATTCGAGATACTCTTCGGGCGTTAGTTTTGTTTTCGCAATCGCGCTCATAATTTTTACCGGATTTCCGTTTCCTGCTGTTGTTCGGTTGTTGATTCTATTACTTTTGTTTTACCCATCGCAGAAAACAGTTTAATCTATTTCTAACCCGATTACTTATGTTAAGTAAACAAATTAAGATGCACGAAAAATTCGGCTCGACGCATCTGAACGCGCCGCGCAACGTCCTCGTTTATTTGCCGCCCGGTTATGGTTTGATTTCCGAACGGCGTTATCCGGTGCTTTATATGCACGACGGGCAGAATCTGATAAATCCGCAGGACGCTTTCGGCGGCATCGTTTGGGGCGTTGACGAAACGGCGCAGGCGTTGATTCTCACGAACCAAATCGAGCCGCTGATTATCGTCGGCATCTACAATTCCGGCGAGCGGCGGATTGACGACTACACGCCGGTCAAAAGCGCGGGCGGCAAAATGCGCGGGCGCGGCGGCAACGCGGACGCTTACGGACGAATGATTATCGAAGAACTAAAGCCGTTTATTGATAAGGAATATTTGACAAAGCCGGAGCGCGAATTTACAGGTCTCGGCGGCTCTAGTTTAGGCGGTCTGGTTTCGCTCCATCTCGGCTTCAAACGTCCCGACATTTTCAGCCGCCTGGCAGTAATGTCGCCGTCGGTATGGTGGGCGAATAATCAGATTATCCGCGAAACCGCGCTGATCGGCGAACGTCTGCCGCTGCGAATCTGGCTCGACATCGGAAGAAAAGAAGGCATCCGCATCAAACATCAAGTTCGCGCTTTGAAGGAAATTTTGCTGGCGAACGGTTGGCAAAACGGACTTGACCTGGCTTATTTTGAATTTCTCGAAGCCAGACACGAAGAATCGGCGTGGGCGGCGCGTTTCGGCGAAGTTCTAAAATTTTTGTATCCGGTAATTTAATTTCAAGAAAATGGAACAACGATTAACACCGATTCTCACGGATTATTTTTCTGTAACAAAATCTGCGTTAAATCGGCGTTAATCATTATTTCATTTATCTTTGCTCATATTTTTTGATGGACGGAATTTTAATAATAGATAAACCCGCCGGAATAACTTCGCACGATGTCGTCGCGCGATGCCGCCGAATTTTGCAGACAAAACGCATCGGACACACCGGTACGCTTGACCCGTTTGCGACCGGCGTAATGGTGATTTTAGTCGGTAAAGCGACCAGACTCGCGCAGTTTTTGGACAAAGATGCGAAAGAATACGAAGCCGTCGTGCGGCTCGGATTTGAAACCGATACGGGCGATAGGACGGGAAGTCCAAATTCCAAATTCCAAATTCCAAATTCCGAAATTCAAATATTGGTTTCCGTCGAAGACATTGAAAAAGCGTTGACGGATTTTCGCGGCGAAATTATGCAAACGCCGCCGATGTATTCCGCCAAAAAAGTCGAAGGAAAAAAACTTTACGAACTCGCCAGAAAAGGAATCGAGATCGAGCGCAAACCCGTCAGCGTAAAAATTTACAAATTACGAATGACTAATGACGAAATACGAGAAAAAACCGAGGACTTTGGACTTTGGACTTTGGACTTTGGACTTAAAGTTTTGTGTTCCGCCGGAACTTATATTCGGACATTAGCCGAAGACATCGGACGGAAACTCGAAACCGGAGCGCATCTGGCGGAATTGCGGCGAACGAAAGCGGGAAAATTTGCGATTGAAAATGCCGTCACGCTCGAACAGCTAGAAAAAATCGCTGACGAAAAAAACGTCGAAACCATTTTGATTTCAATGAACGCGGCGGTTTCGCATCTCGCGGAAATTCGTCTTTCGATTGCTGAAATCGGCAAAATAAAAAACGGCGTGAGAGTCCGGCGGGATTTGCCGGAAACGACCGACGAAACTCACCTGCGACTGACCGACGACGAAGAAAATCTGCTGGCAATCGGCATTTATAATGAATCCGAAAAAACAGTTCAACCGAATCTCGTTTTAGTGTAAAATGCTACGGAAAAAGAGGAAATCTATGAATAAAAAGAATCTGGCATTAGGTCTCGGCGGCGTGGTCGGCGCGGTCGTCGCGTGGAAATTTCTGACGCGGGCGGGCGAAGTCAATTGGGAAAAAGTCTCCGATAAAATTCATCACGCCGGACATTCGCATTTCGCCGAAGTTGACGGCGCAACCGTGCATTATCAGGAATTCGGCGAAGCGAGCAATCCGACTTTGCTTTTGATTCATGGCTTTACCGCTTCGACTTACGTCTGGCATTCGGTCGCGCCGCGTTTTGCCGACGAAGGTTTTCACGTTATCGCCATAGATTTGCTCGGCTTCGGATATTCCGACAAACCGGCGTGGTTTGAATATACAATTGAAGCGCAGGCGCGGGTGGTTGCCCGTTTAATGAACCGGCTCGGCATCGGCACGGCGACAATCGTCGGCAGTTCCTACGGCGGTGCGGTCGCTTCGACCATCGCGCTCGATTACCCGGAACGAGTCGAAAAACTCGTTTTAGTTGACGCGGTTATCAACGACGACGTGAAAAATCATCCGATTCTGCGGCTCGCTTCGATTCGCGGTTTAGGCGAACTTGTCACGCCGTTTCTGGTTGATTCAAAACGATTTATGAAAATTCGTATGCGCGGCACGATTGCGCCCGCAAATTATCATTTGATTACGCAAGACCGCATTGATTCGGTTCTTCGCCCGCTCAACGCGGCAAACGCTCACCGCTCGATTCTGCTGACGAGCCGCCATTGGAACGCCGGTCGCATCGAACGCGACGCGCATTTGATAAATCATCCGACACTTGTCATCTGGGGCGAAAACGACGCGGTAATCCCGATGGAAAACGGTGAAAAACTTTACAGTTCGATTCTGAATTCGCGCCTCGTCGTCCTGAAAAACTGCGGTCACGTTCCGCAGGAAGAAAAACCGGAACTTTTCGCTGAATTGGTAACGGGATTTTGCGCCAACCGCAAAGGACAGTTGGAGTTAAAAAACGATGACGACCAACTGCGAATGAATTAATTTTTAAAACGATTATTTCGGCAAGGACTCAAAAAACAACGGCGTAGAATAAAAATATTCTACACCGTTTGTCCGATAAGCAAAACGAATTTGCCATTCTAGGGTTGGCACCTGTTTATTAAATTACCGTGTTTGGCGGATACATACAAACGCGGTATTAACATTTAGAGTTCGCTTTCATCAATTCAATGCCGGCGAAACGAGGAATTTGAACGCTTTAAATCTTCATCTCACTAATCATTCAGCGAGTTTGGAATTTAATACAGTCTGAGTTTGATTTCGCCGAAATTCCTTTAACTTTTCTCTCAATTCAGGACGCGAATTTGCCAAAATAGAAATCGCTAGAAGCGCGGCATTTTTTGCGCCCGCGTTTCCAATCGCCAGCGTTCCGACCGGAATTCCGGCAGGCATCTGAACAATTGAAAGCAGCGAATCCATTCCCGACAACGCTTTGCTCTGCACCGGAACGCCCAAAACCGGCAAAACGGTTTGCGACGCGCACATTCCCGGCAGATGAGCCGCGCCGCCCGCGCCCGCGATGATGACTTCGATGCCGCGCGATTCAGCAGATTTAGCAAACTCAAATAGCAAATCCGGCGTGCGGTGAGCGGAAACGACTCGCGTTTCAAACGGAACGCCGAATTCTTCTAAAACGGCGGCGGCGTTTTTCATCGTTTCCCAATCGGACGTGCTGCCCATAATTATCGAAACCAGCGGATTTTCGTCATTTTTCATTGTTTCCAAAATAGAAAAGATGCGCGGCGAAAGCAACCTCCGGCGCGCATCTTTTGACTTTTGTGAAAAAACAGAAAGTTTATTTTATCAAGCCGTTTAGTGTTTCTCTCACCTGTTTGTCGTTCGGGTCAATTTCCAACGCCTTTCGATAATTTTTAATCGCGCTGGCTTTATCGTTTAGAGAAAGAAAATAATCGCCCCAGCGACTGTAGACGATTGAAGAATTCGGATGCTGCTCGACGGCTAATTCCAGAACGGTTTTTACTGCTTCCGGGTTCGCCGGTTTTTTGTTGAGAAGTTCATACGCGAGATAGGTAATTTGGTATTCGTTCAGATTCATTTGTTTGTAACCTTCTTTCGCTTCCTTGTATTTTTTGGCTTTCAAAAACTCGGACGGCGCAAATTCGTTGTTCTTCATTTTCGGCATCGGTTTATCCTGCCAATCGGATTTCAGGGAAATTACATTGCCCTTGTCGTCTCTTTCAAATTTAGCTTTGACGTTGTAGTCGGTAAAAACGATGGTGTCTTTGGCGACGGGAAAACAATAAATGTCGTTTCCTTCGTTGATACTTTCGATCAGATAATTTTTCTCGCGGCGAATGTAAACGACTTCATCCGCGCTTTTGCGGTATCTGCCGACAAATTTGTCGAGTTCTTGTTCCGTCAAATTAATCGGCTCGATTTCGTCGGGCAGAAATTTATACCAATTATAAGTTTTGGCAACCGCGCGACGGATTTCTTTGCCCAAACCGTTCACGTCGTCGCCCGAATTGAGCATTATGACGACACCGCTGCCGTCTGTCAGATTGGCGATTCCATAAGCTAAAAAGCCCGCGTTAACACCTGTAAACTCAAAATAAATTCCGCGCGGGTCGTCGTTGTTGTCGGTTCTTTGAATCAAAAAAGGTCCGACGGCGATTTCTTCTTTGTAGCTTCCGTCAGACACGGCGGCTTGTCTGGTCAGCATTTCTCTGGCAAACGCTCGTTTTAAGATTTTCCCGTCGCCGCGATAGGATTTTTGAACGTCAACAAAAAATTTCGCTAAATCGGTCGGCGTGGAATACAAACCCGCCGCCGCCTGCTGCGGATAGACATACGGCATTCCTTTGAACCACGTCGCGTTCGAGTAAGCCCACGACGCTTGCGATAAATATTTGGTGGGCAGCGGCTGTGCGAACGTCGAATTTTTCATACCCAATTCGTCGAATATCGCGCTTTGGGTTAAATCTGCAAAACTCTGCTTTGCAACATCCATCATCGCCATCTGCGCGACGATGCTGCCGCCGCCCGAATATCTAAACTCTTTTTTCGGCTCGCTGTTGACGACGACCGGACGGCTTTCTGAAGATGCCGCGCCGCTCAAAATTTCAACAATCGTCGGCAGTTTTTTATCCGGCGTAAAACCGAAGTAAGACGTTTGCGAAGTTCCCGCCGTATGACTGAGCAGCATCCGCAGCGTAACCGGCGTTTTGCGCGTGAAATCATTTTCGGTAATTTTCCACGAAGTCAGGTAATTATTAATCGGCGCATCCAATTCGAGCTTGCCGTTTTGCACCAAACTAAAAGCCGTCGCCGCCGCCACAAATTTGCTGATCGAACCCGCCGAAAACATCGTTTCGGTCGTCACAGGAATGTTTTTCGCCGTGTCCGCCAAACCGTAGCCTTTCGCCCAATCAA
>JALYQJ010000554.1 GCA_030855875.1 Acidobacteriota bacterium | reverse complement strand
TTGATCCAATTCGAGAGCCGAGAACGACGAGCAAGGATACGCGCCTGATCGAAGTTTCGTTTCGTCACACCGAGCCGGAACTGGCGGCTTTTGTAGTCAACGGAATAATCGAAACATTTAGTAAATCGAATCAGCAGAAACGCACCGGGACGAGCAGTAAAACCAGCGATTTTCTCGATGAAAGAATCGCCGGGTTGCAGTCGGAAATTAAAAGCGGTGAATTAAGACTTCTCAAGCTAAAAGAAGAAGCCGGTATTATCAATACGGACGGCGAACAAACATTAGTTGTTGACCGTCTTTCCGGGCTGAATAAGAATTTACTCGAAGCGGAAAATCAAAGAAAAAACGCTGAGGCAAATTATAACACCGTCAAAAATTCACCGGAAAAAATAAAATCGCTGTCTGAAGAACTATCCGCCAGATATATTACCGAACAGGAAAGTGCCATTCGCGGTCTTGTAAACGATACGCAAAAACAAATCGCGGGCTTGAAAGCAACGAGAGAAAGACTAAGACAGGAATATCAGGATGCCGCCTTTGAAGTTCAGGAAGTTGACGTGCAGATAAAGAGTCTGGAAGAGTCGATAGACAAAGCACAGCAAAAAAACAAAGATGCTCTGGAAGATTATCGCGGGCGTGCGGTCAAAACTTCGCTCGACAATCTGCAAACAAAATATCTGACAGCCAAACAGCAAGAAGACAAAATTCGCGCTTCCTACAACGAGCAATTAAATCAGGCGCAGGGACAAGGGCAATCCGGCGTGATTATCAAATTGCTCGAACAGGACATCGAAACCAAACGCGGATTTTTAGAAAATTTGACAAAACAGCAAAGCACTAACGATATTGTCGCGCAGGGAACCGACAACAATATTTCGGTTGCGGAAATCGCGCTTCCGCCCGAAACGGCAGTTTCGCCGAGACGTTTGACGACCGTTATGGCGGCACTTTTTCTTTCGACGTTGTTCGGAATGGGACTGGCTTTGTTTTTAGAATATCTCGACGATACGATTCGGACGACCGAAGAGATCGAAAGCTATCTGCATCTGCCCGCACTGGCGGCGATACCGATGATTGATTCGATGCCGAAGCGAAAACTTCTGCTCGTCGGCGGAAAGGAAAATGCCGACGACAATCCGACATCTGAGCTTTTGATTCACACGGATTCGCGCTCGGGACTTGCCGAAGCCTATCGCCAACTGCGAACCTCAATTTTGCTTTCAACCGCCGGACACGCGCCGAAATCGCTTTTAATCACGTCAAGTCTTCCTGCGGAAGGAAAAACGACGACCGCTACTAATACGGCAATCAGTCTGGCGCAAACCGGCGCGAAGGTTTTGATAATTGACGCAGATATGCGTCGTCCGCGACTTCATTCGGTTTTCAATATCAGCAACGGCGCGGGTTTAAGCACGATTCTTTCGAGCGAATCCACCGAAAGGGAAATGCTCGACATCATTCAGTATGATGATTTAGCGAAACTTCACCTGCTGCCTTCGGGACCGATTCCGCCGAATCCGGCTGAATTAATCGGTTCCGAACAAATGGCGAACTTTCTCAAAACGATGGGCAATAATTTTACGCACGTCGTCGTTGATTCGCCGCCGATTGCTTCGTTTACCGACGGCGTTTTGATCGCTTCGATGGTTGACGGCGTTATTCTCGTCGTCCACGCCGGAAAAAGCTCGCGGCAGGTCATTCGCCGTTCGCGCCAGCTTTTGCAGGATGTCGGCGCGAAAATATTCGGTGTCGTTCTCAATAACGTCAATCTCAAATCACAGGATAATTATTACTACTATCAGAGTTATTATCACCGCGACAATTATCGTCGGGACGATGATGAGAATCAATAATTTCTATATTTATAAAAAGTTACGGGGTTTCGGCTGTTCTCAATTCAAAGTTTAATAACAGCCGAAAGTTTTTACGTCTAATTGATACTTTATGGACAAACAAACAAAGGTTTTAGTGACCGGAGCGGGCGGTTTTATCGGAAGTCATCTGGTTTCGTATTTGAAGGAAAAAGGTTTTTGGGTGCGCGGCGTTGATTTAAAATACCCGGAATTTTCCGAAACCGACGCTGATGAATTCGAGATTCTCGATTTGCGACGATGGGACAACTGCCTGCAGGCGACGCGCGGTGTCGAAGAAGTTTACGCGCTTGCCGCCGATATGGGCGGAATGGGTTTTATCTCGGCGCATCACGCACAGATTCTTTACAATAATTCGCTAATCAATCTGCATACGCTCGAAGCCGCGAAAACAAACGGCATCAAGCGGTATCTTTATACCAGTTCGGCGTGCATTTACCCGGAACATTTGCAGGAAAACGTCAATGTCACGCCGTTAAAAGAAGCCGACGCATATCCGGCGCAGCCGCAGGACGCATATGGTTGGGAAAAACTCATTTCGGAAATTCTTTGTATGCACTACCGAAACGATTACGGAATCGAAACGCGGACAGTTCGTTTTCACAATATCTTCGGCGAAAAAGGAACGTGGGAAGGCGGACGCGAAAAGGCTCCGGCGGCGATGTGCCGCAAAATTGCCGAAGCGAAATTGTCCGACAAAACCGAAATTGAAATTTGGGGCGACGGCGAACAAACGCGCTCGTTTTGTTACATCAACGATTGCGTCGAAGGCATTTATCGTCTGATGCGTTCGGATTTTCACGAGCCTTTGAATCTCGGACAAGACCGGATGATTTCAATTAATCAACTTGCCGACATAATCGCGGAAATTGCCGGTGTAAATATTACAAAAAAACACATTGACGGTCCGCAGGGCGTTCGCGGTCGAAATTCCGATAACACAAAATTGCGCGAAGTTCTCGGTTGGGAGCCGGAAATTTCTTTGGAAGAAGGCTTGAAAACGACTTACGATTGGATTGAAGGACAAGTCAAACAAAGTTTGGCTTTGGCGGGAAATTCAAAAAAATCATCAATCGGAATCGGAAAATAAATATGGAAAATTTTATCAATGTTCCGATTGGCGATGTGCGCGATTATTGGAATCGTCGTCCGTGCAATATTCGACATTCGACGGCGGAAATCGGGACGAAAGAATATTTTGACCAGGTTGAAGCCAGAAAATATAGGGTTGAGCCGCACATTCCGGCGTTTGCCGATTTTGCAAGTTGGAAGGACAAAAAGGTTTTGGAAATCGGTTGCGGAATCGGCACGGACACAATGAATTTTGCCCGCGCCGGTGCCGAAGTTACGGCGGTTGACCTGTCAAGCGAATCCATAAAATTGGCGAAACAACGCGCCGAAATTTTCGGTTTTTCCGACCGCATAAATTTTTACGAAGCCAACGCCGAAAGACTTTCCGAATTTATTCCCGCGCAAAAATATGATTTGATTTATTCGTTCGGCGTAATTCATCATTCGCCGCACCCGGAGGAAATCATCAAACAAATCCGCGAAAATTTTATCAAAGAGGGAACCACTCTGAAATTGATGGTTTATTACCGCTATTCCTGGAAAGTTTTGTGGATGCTTCTGCAAGAAAAAGGCAAATTTTGGAAATTGGACGACATTATCGCCAAACATTCCGAAGCGCAGACGGGCTGTCCGGTAACTTATTCATACACGAAAAAAACAATCAAGGATTTAGTCGGCGATGATTTCGATGTAAAAAAAATTGAGGTAGAGCATATTTTTCCGTATCAAATTCCGAGATACGTCAAATATGAATACGTTAAGGAATGGTATTGGCGAATGCTGCCGGAGAGCGTTTTTCGCAAAATGGAAAGAACATTCGGCTGGCATCTTTGTGCAACAGCCGAAGCAAAAAAATAAAGGACAAAGTTTATATTGCAATGATAGAAAAAGTTTCAATAATTGGTTTAGGAAAATTAGGTGCAAGTATGGCGGCGGCGTTTGCCAGTCGCGGTTTGGATGTTGTCGGCGTTGATGTTAATCAGCGTTCGATTGACCTTGTTAATGAAGGCAAAGCTCCAGTGCAGGAAACGAATCTGGACGAAACGATTTCGGCAAATAAAGAACGAATCCGCGCCACGACAAGCCACGAAGATGCCATTTTGAATTCGGATATTTCATTTGTCATCGTGCCGACTCCGAGCGACGAACGCGGCGCGTTTTCGCTTCAATACGCGGCTTGGGCGTTTAAGGAAATCGGCAAGGCTCTGGCGAAAAAGAAAACTTTTCACAATGTCGTTTTGACCAGCACAGTTCTTCCCGGCTCGACCCGGCAAGCCTTGATCCCGATTCTCGAAAAAGAATCGGGCAAAAAAGCCGGAAGAGATTTCGGAGTTTGTTACAGCCCTGAATTTATTGCGCTCGGAAGCATTATCCAAGATTTTTTGAATCCTGATTTTACGCTGATTGGCGAATTAGACGATAAAAGCGGGAGCCAACTCGAAGAAATTTATTCGCGGGTGATGACCAACGGATCGCCGTCGGCGCGGATGAGTTTGGAAAATGCTGAATTGACAAAGATTTCGGTCAACTCATTTGTTACGACAAAAATCACTTTTGCAAATATGCTCGCCGAAATTTGCGAAAAACTTCCGGGCGGAAATATTGATGTCGTCACCAACGCGCTCGGACTCGACACGCGCATCGGACGAAAATATCTGACTGGCGCAATCGGTTACGGCGGACCGTGTTTTCCGCGTGACAATGTCGCTTTGACGTTTATTGCCAAAGAGTTAGGCGTGGAAGCGAAACTTGCCGAAACGACCGATTCGATGAATCGCGCAGTCGCGCAAAAAGTCGCCGAAAAAATTCGTCCGATGATTAGCGAAGGCGCAACCGTTGCGGTTTTGGGACTTTCCTACAAACCTTTTTCGCACGTTACGGAAGAATCGCAAGGTGTTTTTATCGCCAAACAATTGTCGAAAAACGGAGTTCGCGTAGTCGCCTTCGATCCGATGTCAAATGAAATGGCACTTGAAGAAATTCGCCGTCATATTGTCGTCCTCGATTCGGTCGAAGAATGTCTGAAACAAGCTGAAGCCGTTTTGATTACTACGCCTGACCCGTTTTTCAAGGAATTGACTTCGGAAAATTTTAAAAACGAACGCGCCGAAGTTATGGTTTTTGATTTTTGGCGAATTTTGCAGGAAAAACTTGCCGGACAAAAACATATCAAATATATTGCCTTCGGAAACAGCGAAGATGACCGGGCAAATAATGCAAAACTCAATAAATTGTGGGGTGGGACTGCCAAAGAAGTTTTTCAAACAAGCGGAAAATGAGCGAAAAAAAGATTCGTGTAGAAATCGTCACGCCGGTTCACAATCGGCGTGATATTACTTTGCAATGTCTGCGAAGTCTTTCGCGGATTGATTCGGAAAACTTAGACGTTCACACAATCATCGTGGACGACGGCTCGACCGACGGAACAGTCGAAGCTATCGAAAAGGAGTTTCCCGAAGTTGAATTGATAAAAGCCGACGGCAGCCTGTGGTTTACTGAAGGAACAAACGTCGGAGTGCGCGCCGCGCTTAAATATAATCCTGATTATGTTTTGATGATCAACGACGACCAAATTTTCGATTCGCGGTTTTTGAAATTTATGGTCGAAACGGCGGAAAAGTATTCGCGTTCAATCGTCGGCTCGCTTTTACTGCTGTGGGATGTGCCACACAAACTTTTTCAGGTTTCGCCGAAATGGGAAACCTTTTCGGGCGGTTGGCGGCACTGGCAAAATCAAACCGTCTGGACAATTCCGAAAAAACAATGGGAAGTCGAATTGATTGTTGGAAATTGTGTTTTAATTCCGGTGCCGGCGATACGGGAAAACGGTTTGATGAATTCAAAAAAATATCCGAACTTCGGCGATGCCGAGTATACGCCGCGTTTGAGGAAAAACGGCTGGAGGCTGTTGGTAGACCCTCGAGCGAGAGTTTTCTGTCAACCGAATAATATTCCGGCGAGAGTTATAAGAATGTCGCCCAAGCAAAAGTTTGACGCGCTTTTTATCAACCTCGGACACATTCATAATATCCGCCGCCGATTTTACGGTTATTGGGACGGCGCACCGACGAAAATTCAGGCTTTGCTTGCTTTCGGTGTATTTTTCGTTCGTCTGGCACTGCGTAAAAACCTTGAAAGCAGTAACGCGAATATCAAAGAGAAACCGCTTTCAGAGATTTACAATGATAAAATCATCGCCAATTAAACGAAATTCACATTTTTTATTAAAGTCTTTATAAAAGAAGGTTGTTAGAAATTTCTTCATATGCAGGTAAGTAAAAGTTTTGCGACATTTTGCTTCGTTTTCAGAGTCCACGCTTGATTATGTTCCCGCCAGCGAAGCGCGGCGGGAAAGCAATCTGAAGTTTGGACTCCGAACTTTTCAAAACACATCGAAACTTTTGCTTACCTGCTTACGTCATTTACAATATTTATTTCGTTTTTATGCGACAAATAATCTATGCCTGGAATTATTTAGAATGGGGCGGAGCGCAAATTCATTTGCTGGCGATAATAAAAGAAGCTAGAAAGGAATTTGACATCGTCGTCGTTTTGCCCGAAGGATCAAACGAGCAATTTATCAGATTTCTGGACGCGGAAAACGTCGCCTACGAATTCTTTAAAGGTCACATAACCGGCGAACACGCTTTCGGTCTAAAGAATAAACTCGACAAACACAAGCAAAAAATGATAAGCGAGTGGGCAATGTTGAAACATCTGGAAAAATTTAATTTAACTAATAACATCGTCCACGTAGACCTTTCTCCGCAACAATCCATCGTTTCACTAATCAGACTTAGCATTCGCACAAGGGTTTTTATTACTGCTCATAACGCGCTTCCGGCTGTTCCGAAATGGCGTGACTGGCTTTGGAAATTGAAGTTCGGAACAATCTCCCAATTCAAAAACTTCCGGGTATTTTGTTCAAACAAAGACGCAAAAAATTATTTTAAAAAGTATTACACAACTGACTTTGGGAATAAAATAAAAGTAACATATACAAGCATTAACCCACCAGAGATTGATGCGTCACTTAAGGAAAATATTAACCGTAATGAACTTCTCGCAAAATATAATTTGCCGAAAGACAAGTTTATCGTTTTGTGCGTCGGACAATTTATTGACCGGAAAGGGCGTTGGACATTTCTGGACGCGGCGAAAAAAGTTTGCGAAAAAACCGATGACATTCTTTTCGTCTGGATTTCAAACTCAAAACCGAATGCAGAAGATTTAAAAAAGGCGAATGAATATAGGTTAGGCGAAAAGTTCCGTCTGATAACGTCTGACGAAGTTGGAAGTGAACGAACAGATTTATTTCGGGTTTTTCGTCTGGCAGATGTTTTCGCGCTTCCGAGTTTCGTTGAAGGATTGCCGATTTCGCTTTTGGAAGCGATGGCATTGGGAATTCCGAGCATTTCGACGAATGTTTATGCGATACCGGAAGCCGTAAAACATCTCGAAACCGGAATTTTAATTGAAGCGGGTGATGACGACGCGCTGGCTGACGCGATTTTGATATTGAGGAATGATGAAAAATTGAGAGAAAAGTTATCGAAAAACGGACGCGAATGGGTTCTGAAAAATTTTGACGAACGTGAAGCCGCCCGCATCGCCATTGCCGCATACAAAGAGTCTTACGGCGAAAAAAGTAGATGAAAAACAGCGAGCCGCAAAACGTCAAAAGCATTGCCGGAAACGTCTTTTACGGTTTTTTGACGTGGATTCTTCCTTTAGGATTAAGTTTTGCCGCGACACCGACCATCATCGAAACGCTCGGCGCGAAAGATTACGGAATTTACGCGCTCGTTTTGGGTTTTATCGGGTATTCTTTCGCTTTCGGCATCGGACGCGCGATAACCAAATACGTTGCCGAATACCGCAGCAGCGGTGAAACGGAGAAGATTCGTGACGTGATTTCGGCGACATTTTTTATTAACGTCGCGGTCGGTTTAGTCGGAGTCGCGCTGATTTGTTTGTCGGCAAACCGAATCGTCACGGATGTCTTTAAAATCGGCGAAGATGAGCAAAGTAAAACCGTAACGGCATTGTATATTGCAGCGGCAATTATATTTTTTACGATGCTCAATCAGGTTTTCAATGCCGTTTTGCAGGGCATTCACCGTTTTGACGTTTATTCCAAAATATTAAATGCTAGTAATTTCGCTTTGCTTTCGGGAAATTTGGCTTTGGCGTGGTTCGGTTACGGTCTGTTGATTCTGCTCGGATGGAATTTGCTGATAATTTGTTTGACCTGCGGGTTTTTTGCCGTAGGAGCGAAAAAACTTTTGCCGGAATTCGGCATTTCGATTAAATTTAAGCGTGAAACGTTAAGTCTGGTTTTAAAATATTCGTCCGGGATTATCGGTTATCAAATTCTCGGCAATTTCTTATTATTGTTTGAAAGAGGGTGGATTATCCGGCAGCTCGGTGCGGAAAATCTAACCTATTATGTTGTGCCGATGACTTTAGGACTATATATTCACGGTTTTATTTCGAGTTTGATGTTGTCAATGTTTCCATTGGTAAGTGAACTTAATAACGATAAAGAAAAACTTTTAAAGCTTTACACAAAGGCAACAAAAATTACTTGTTTGCTGGTCGTATTTTTGGCGACTACTTTGATAATCGAAAGCAGATATTTTTTATCGCTCTGGGTCGGAGAAATTTTTGTAGAAAAATCATCGGATTTACTGGTTCTGCACACGATTACTTTCGGGTTGGCTGCGATTTTGACGGTTTCGTGGCAGATGACTGACGGATTGGGTTTTACTAATTATAACTTCAAACTTTTTTCGATTTGTTTGATTTTGACCGTTGTTCTCATTATCGTTTTAACGCCCGAATACGGAAATTACGGCATCGCAATCGCGCGGCTAGTCGGATTCGGAGCGATTTTCTTTTCGATATTTTACGTCGAAAAATGGATTTTCGGTGCGGTTCAAATTAAATTTTGGCTCGCGTTAATCGGAAAACTGGCATTTGCGGCGATAATTTGCGGAACAATTGAAAAAAAATTAATAATAATTTTGCCGCGAACTTGGCTGTCGCTGCTTTTAGCAATAGGTTTCGGCGGAATTGTCTATTGTATTTTATTGTGGGTTTTGAAATATATAAGCTTTGAGGAAAAACTTTTGTTAAAAAGAGTTCTCACAAAATAACTGAATAAATAAATGAATAAAATGAATAAAAATTTTGAGCTTGTTCAGCGAATTGATTTTATCAAAAAAATGAGTGCGGGGAAAAAAATTCTGCATCTCGGCTGCACAAATCATCCATACACGGAAGATTCGATAAAAAACGAGATGCTCTTGCATTTTGATTTGGGAAAAACGGCGAAGGAATTATACGGATTCGATTACGACCAAGCCGGACTCGATGTTTTAGATAAATACGGCGTGAAAAATCTGCACCGCGCGGATTTGGAAAAACTCGAAGAAGTTGCGCTTGATGAAACCTTCGATGTAATAATCGCAGGTGAAATGATCGAACATTTATCGAATCCGGGACTTTTTCTCAAAGGCATCCGCAGGTTTATGAGAAAAGACACGAAACTCGTGATAACGACTATAAACGCCTACTGCGCGATGCGGTTTTTTATTTACGGCTTGCGCGGAAAAGGCGGCGCGAACGAACCGGTGCATCCCGATCACGTTTTTTATTATTCTTATTCCACTTTAAGTTTGCTTATAAAACGGGAAAATTACGCAATTGAAAATTTTTTGTTTTACGACATTGGCAGCGAACATCGTAAGCACGGACGCTGGTATAACAAATTTATCAACGACGTTGCCGTTCGTTTCTCTCCGCATTTGTGTGATGGTTTGATTGCCGTCTGCACATTGAAAGAAAATTAAGTTTTCAGTCTTAATTGCGCTAAACGCTCAGGATAATATCCGTTCGGAAAACACAAGACGTTAGCTCCTTTGTTATCCGGGGAAAATCCTTCGATTCGGTGCAGTCCGAAATTTATTTCATCAATAACGTAAAATTCATAGTCGGCTTTACGCCGCATATAATCAATTAAATCGTTCGGGAGATAATCGAATCCGCGCGTGGTGTCGAGAGCCATTTCAATTTCCCAAATCGGCGGACGTTTTTGATTGAACAATTTATTTGCACCTTCGAGCATCATCATTTCCGCTCCTTCTATATCCATTTTGACGAAATTAACTTCGCCGATTTCATTTTCAGACAGATAGGAATCGAGCGTAGTCATCCGGCAGGGTAAACTTTCATATTCGTCTTCGTTATTGTCAAAAGTCGCAATCGAATGATGACCTTCGGGCAGGTTGATAAAAATATGAAGCTCGACGATTTTTTCGGTATTGCCGAGCGCGAGATTGTTGATCGTCACATTCGTCGTCGGTTCGTTAAGACTGACGTTGCGGCAAAGTTTTTCGTAAACATTCTGAACCGGCTCGAAAGCGTGAACCGCGCCGCCGTCGCCGACGAGTTTCTGCAAAAGAGTCGTATACCAGCCGATATTCGCGCCGACATCTAAACAAACGTCTCCCGGTTTGACGATTTGGCTAATAACCCGCGTAATCGAAGGTTCGTATTCACCTAAAAAATAGATGAATCGGTATGATAAGGATGTTGGATTAACAAGTAGTTTGCGACGGTCGCGGGCAAAAGCGAGTATTTCGTCGGGTGCGTCTTTCGCAGAATTCAAAGCGGCGACCGCTAAACGGTATTTTCCTTTTCTGAGCGGCGAATAAAAAGTGTACAGTCTGACAAGTTTTTGCAGAAAACCAAAATCTTTTTTCATTATAGCGATTGTTTTGAGGTTGATGGATTTATAAATATTTCTAGAAATTTGTTATTTGATAAAGTATCTGAAACGGCAAAAATGTTAACAACTGCCGCGAATATTTTACTATTGTCGCCGCTGAATCGTTAAACGCGAAATAGTGATATTTACCGCAAATGTTCTGCACTTTATTGATTTTAGAGACCTAACGGCTTTTCCTCACGTTTCAATTTAAGGTATTGTATTACTGAGAGAAATAATATTCCAAACGACTTTTTAGTTGAAAAGGCGAGAAAGTCGAATATATATTAAGTTTACAAAGACTTTAATTTTTATTATTTACACTATTTATCTTTTTTACTGATAGTGAAAAATCTTTGTAAAAGTATTTTATGGCTGTAAACAAAAATACCGGCTTCAATAATTATCCCGACCGCAGAATGAATTTGCTGTTTCCGATAGTTGTTTTGTGGGGAGCGATTGCCGTTCTGCTCGGCGGTTGGCTTTTATTAGTCGAGGATTTTCAAAATCTATACAGAGATTATTATTTGCTGCCGTGGGCTTTCGTGGCGGGAATTGTCATACTTGCTCCAAGCGCGTATCTTTTTTACAAAAAAAAGTTTGATTTGTTTCATCCGCTGGTTTATGCCGCGTGGTCATATATTTTTCCGGCATTCGTAATCGGCGCGATTATTTTATCGTTCGGCTGGTCGAAGCCTTATTTTCTGCTTTTTATCGAAGACCCTGAATATAATCTTCCGCTTTCATTGATATATATTTCCGTCGGTTTTCTCGGAATGACCGTTGGATATTTCCTGCCAATCGGAAGAATCATCGCGGAAAAAGTTGATAACGGACTTCCGAAATGGGAATGGAATATTTCCAAAGTTTGGCTGCCGGGAATTTTGCTGCTGCTCGCCGGAATCGGGATAAATATTCTGGGATTTATCCAGGGAGTGCTTGGTTTTCAGCGGGCGACGGAAATTGGGATTTTTGACGGTCTGTTATTTTTTATGGTGATTCTTTTCGGCGAAGGAACTATTTTGTTATGGCTGGCGATATTTCAGACGAAAAATAAAACCGGAATTTATTACATAGTTTTGGCATTTTTGATTTTGCTGATTCCTCTGCGAATGGCGTTTTTGGGAAGTCGCGGCAGCCTTTTGATCGGCATCATTCCAATAATGATGGCATTTCAATACTCGGGACGGAAAGTAAAACGGCTGCACGCAATCGGTTTCGGATTCGTGCTGATTGCCGCCTTGTTTGTCGGAATCATCTACGGAACAACATTCAGAAATCTCAAAGGCTCGGAGGCGAGAGCGAATGCGAGCGATTATGTCGGACAAGTATTCGCCACGATTGATTATCTTTCGACTCACGATTTGAATCTCACCTTATATGAAAGCGGACTGGCACTGGCAGAACGGGTTGATACTTTGAGTTCGCTGGGCGTAGTCGTCGCCAATCACGAAAAATTAGCACAGTATGAAGCCGGTTACGGACTCGAAAATAATATTATCAATGATTTATACACATCATTTATTCCGCGTTTCATCTGGGCGGACAAACCGCAGACTTCCGATCCGCGCGCATACGGAGATTTATATTTTAATTTTGGCGATAATTCATTCGCCATCACGCCTTTCGGCGACCTTCTGAGAAATTTCGGTCCGATAGGTGTTCCGCTCGGAATGTTGATTTTAGGTATTTATTTGCGCGTGATTTATTCTTCTCTGATTGATACGCCGAATCCGGCAATTTGGAAAAAAGTAGCATATTTTCCACTTTTATCGCTCGTTTCGTACGAGGCATTTTACGCGACGATATTTCCTTCGCTGGTGAGGACACTATTTATTCTGGCGTTAAGTTTGTTTTTGACGAATTTACTTTTAAGGAATAAGAGGTAAAGACTCAAGCAAAATAAATTCAGTCCGCTTTTTATTGATGAAAAGCAAAACTTTTAATTTCCGGCATCGAATAACGAAATTTCCTTTTATTGAAGTAACATTTATACTACCGGTTTATGAGTAAAATTTTGAATGTAGTCAAATGGGGGGCTACTCTTGGTAAAGAACCGCAGAACTTTCTAGGCGCGAAATGGATTCAGGCTTTTCTTAAACGAGTCCCGGAATCGAAAAAACATTTATGGGCTTTACGTATCTTATCTCTCAGTCCGCACTATTTTCTCGAAGGTGACAACCCGAAATACAGCGGTATGAGTAATGAAGATTATTTACACGCGAGTTTTAACGTGAACAAAATCTCCCGCGAGGATATTTACCGGAAAATTCTTAAACCGTATCTAAAAAGTGATTTTGAAGTTTTGGATTACGGCTGCGGACCGGGGTTTTTAGCAAAAGCGACCGCTCCGCACGTTAAAAAAATTTATGCCGTAGACATTTCATCCGGCACTATTGCCTGTGCCAAAATAATAAATTCCGCTGAAAACATTGAATATATCGTTTCGGATAAAGCCGGAATAGAAAGCGTTCCCGACGGCAAAATTGATGCGGTTTACAGTTTTGCGGTAATACAGCATTTGACCGACAAAGTTTTTGAAATAATTTTGGAAAATTGCCGGCGAAAACTGAAACCGGACGGGCAATTAATTCTGCATATTCAGTTAGAAGACAATATCTGGCAAACAGAGGAATACTGGCAGAATGGTAAATCAATAAAAAGTAAAATCAAATATCAATACGGTCTGCATTGCTTCGGTCGTTCGGAGCGGGAATATACCGAGATTGTTTCCCAGCATCGGTTTGGTGATATAAAAATTAAAAAAATTGAGGGTTATTCTGAAGAATATGCTGATGAACTCGATTCTCAAAGAATCTTGACTGCCCGCAAAAAAAGTTAAGGCATTGGTTTAGCCGTAACAGTTGGTCGGGGGAAAGGAATATAATCGAATTTTTCGCGTCAGAAGTGTAAAAAAAAAAATAGTAAAACAGATTTATGGAAATTATCGTTTTTACGAACGGGTGTTTTGATATTATTCATCCCGGACACATTGATTTACTCAAACGCGCCCGCGCACTCGGAACGAAATTAATCGTCGGAATTAACAGCGACAAATCCGTACGTCGCATAAAAGGCGAAAATCGCCCGTTTATCAATGAGAAAGGACGTGCTGAGATTTTAAGTAATTTACGGACGGTTGACGAGGTAATAATATTTGATGATTTAACGCCGGAAAAATTAATTGAGGAAATGAAACCGGATGTTCTTGTGAAAGGCGGAGATTGGGCGGTCAGCGAAATAATCGGTGCGGATTTCGTTTTGAAAAACGGCGGAAAAGTGTTCTCGCTTCCTCTAAAAGAAGATTTTTCATCAAGCCGTATTGTCGAAACGATAAAAGGGGAATCTTTAAATGGAATAAATGAAAACATCGCAAAGCCTTCGTCAAAGTCGAATGAAATTACCGCCGCCGAATCATTGAATGCTCATATTGAGGTAATTGAAAAGGTTATAAAATCCCAAATCCCACTGATTGTCGAATGCGCCGAAGCTATTTTCAGTGGATTGTCGAACGGCAATAAAGTTTTGATTTGCGGAAACGGCGGCAGTGCGGCGGACGCGCAGCATATCGCGGCGGAATTCGTCGGACGATACGAAACCGAAAGAATCGCACTGCCCGCAATCGCTTTGACGACCGACACATCGGCGTTGACGGCTCTCGGAAACGATTACGGTTTTGAAAGAATCTACGCCCGGCAGATTGAAGCGTTGGCGCGTCCGGGCGACGTTTTAATTGCGCTCAGCACGAGCGGAAATTCGCCGAACATTATTGCAGCAGTGATGAGTGCCAGAAAATCCGGCTGCTATGTTATTGGATTAACGGGCGCAAAAGGCAAAAAAATGGCTTCATTATGTGATTTGTGCATTTTAATTCCGGCAGAAAGAACCGCCAGAATTCAGGAAGCACATATCGCAATCGCGCATATCTGGTGTGAAATTATTGATGAAAGGACTAAAGATTAACAGCGAAACTATTTAACAAAGAAGAAAAAATTTGCCGGATACAGATAAAAAAAAAGAAGAGATAATTGCGAAATTTTCCGAAGCAAATGTTTTGGTAATCGGCGATATAATGCTCGACCGATACCTCTGGGGAAGTGTTAACCGGATTTCACCGGAAGCTCCGGTGCCGATTGTTAAAGTCGAAAAGACGAGTTTGGTGTTAGGCGGAGCGGCAAATGTGGCGGCAAATATAGTCGGACTCGGCGGCAATGTGATTCTCTTCGGCGTGAAAGGCGATGACACGGAAGCCGACGCTTTATCCGATCTTTTGGTTAAATCCGGTATAAGTTCCGAATATCTGATTCGCGTAAAAAACCGCCCGACTACAATAAAAACCCGAATCGTCGCGCATAATCAGCACGTCGTCCGCATTGATCAAGAAACAAATAATTGTATAGAGGAAGAAATCAGCGATGAAATCTTTAGAAACATTGTAAATTTAAGAAGTAAGTTTTCGACCATAGTTTTGTCTGATTATGCGAAAGGAATTTTGACCGAAAAATTAATTTCGCGTCTGATAAAATTAGGAAAGTCCGAAAATAAATTTGTTCTGGTTGATCCGAAAGGAAAGAATTATACAAAGTATAAAGGTGCGACACTGCTTACTCCGAATCAGCGCGAAACATTGGAGGCTTTCGGTTTTGAAGAAAGTACCGAAAATTTAGCTGAAAATTTAGCGGAAAAGGCAGGAAAACATTTGCTCGAAAAACTTTCGCTCGAAGGTATATTAATCACTCAGGGCGAAATGGGGATGACTCTTTTGCAGAATAATAAGGGTATTAATGAAAATAACGCTTATTTAAAAGCAACGGCAAGAAAAGTGTACGACGTGACCGGAGCGGGCGATACGGTTATCGCCGTAATGGCGACGGCACTCGCCGTCGGCGCAAATTTTCGGCAAGCGGCGGAGATAGCAAATTTAGCCGCCGGATTGGTGGTTGAAAAGGTCGGCACGACGATTATTACAAGGGAAATGATTTGGGAGCATCTGAAAATTCCGAAAACTGCAAATTTTTAATTTATGAAGACCAAAATACTTTTTATAGAAAGAAAATTTTGGGAGTTTGTCAGTATCGAAAAGGTTTTTCGGAATATTGCCGAAAATCTTTCAAAAGAAAATTACGAATTTTCTTTTCAACAGATTCCGCACGGAAATCAATTCTTCGAAGTCATAAAGAATTTGATTTTCTTTCGTAAAAAAAAATCCGATATTTATCACGTTACCGGACATATTCATTATATCGCTTTAATATTACCGGCGGACAGAACGATTTTAACCATTCACGATTTAGGTTTTTTGCACACAAGAAAAGGTTTACGACGATTTATTTTAAAAATGCTGCTGCTTGATCTGCCCGTCAGACAACTTAAATACATCACAGCCATTTCCCAAGCTACAAAAAAAGAAATCGTTGAGAAAACCGGCTGTAACGAAAAGAAAATTCAAGTAATCGAAAATCCGGTGCAGGAATTTTTTTTTACCGCTCAAGAAAAATCTTTTAATAAACTTAATCCGACGATCTTACAGATTGGCACATCAATTAACAAAAATTTGGTAAATACCATAAAGGCTCTAAACGGTATAAATTGCCGCTTTAAAATCATCGGTAGACTCGACGAAAATTTACTCGCGCTTTTATCTGAAAATAAAGTTTGTTATGAAAACAGTTTTAATTTGAATGACGAAGAAATACGAACTGAGTATTTTGAATCTGATATTGTTGTGTTTTGTTCAAAATACGAAGGATTCGGCTTGCCGATAATCGAAGCGCAAGCGATGAAAAAGCCGGTTGTTACGAGCAATATCAGTCCTTTAAGAGAAGTTTCCGGCGGAGCCGCATTTCTGGCAAACCCGGATGACTATTTAGATATTAGGAAAGGAATTGTGAAAATCATAAATAACGAAAGCTACAGAAATGAAATTGTAAAAAAAGGCTCGAAAAATGTAGAGAGATTCAGACCTAAAAATATCGCTAAAAGCTATGAAAAAATTTATGAAAATTTGCATAGTTCAATTGAAGAAAAAAAATGAACCTTCCGAAATTTTAAAAACAGAAATTAGATTCTGAGGAAAATGTTAATCTGGTTTTGAATATTATTTAGCTTGAGAAATAAACAGATTAAGAGGTATTAGCTTAACCAATGAGTTAAGAAATATGATTTTTAAGAAAGTTGAAATATAAAAACCGAAAATATTAATCAGGATATGTTCCGTATCTGTATCAATAAATGGATTTATATTCTTAAAGCATTATCTATAATATGATGTAGCTAATTATTCTAAAATCTTGAAGATAAATGATTTTACGGATGAATTTATACATTAACCGTCGGAATCAGGACATCTAAACAAATACATTAGTTATAATATATGAAAATTTTGGTGGTTGGTGGGAGTGGAATGCTCGGACATAAATTAGTACAGGTTTTAGGTTCTCAATTTGAAGTCTGGGCAACAATCAGAAATAAATTTGAGGATTTCAGGGAATTTCAGATTTTTGATAAAAACAAACTCCTTGAAAATATTAACGGCGAAAATGATCCGGAGATTGAAAAAGTAATCAACGATGTAAATCCACAGGTCATTATCAACGCCGTCGGAATAATAAAACAAATTCCAACTGCACAGGATGTAGTAGAAACCCTGACAATAAACTCTATTTTGCCGCATAAATTGGCAGCGGCAGCAAAAAAAAACAACTCACGATTTATCACCATCAGCACAGACTGCGTTTTTCGTGGAGATAAAGGTTTCTACCGGGAGGATGACATTTCAGACGCGATTGATTTATACGGTAAAAGTAAAAATTTGGGCGAAGTGACGACGGAAAATTGTTTGACTTTGCGAACATCTATAATCGGGCGGGAATTGTTGAGCCGTCACAGCCTCGTCGAATGGTTTCTGAACAATCGAGGTGAAAAAGTCAAAGGCTTCGTCAATGCGATTTATTCAGGGTTTCCAACAATCATTTTCGCCGGTATAATCGCCGATGTAATTATCAATCATCCGAAATTACAAGGTTTGTATCACGTTTCGAGCAAGCCGATTAATAAATATGATTTGTTAAGATTAATAAATGAGAAATACGATGCGGGAATCGAGATCGAAGCGGACGAGAAGTTTAAGATAGATAGAAGTTTGAATTCATCAAAATTTAGAAATGAAACAGGTTTTAATCCGCCGGAGTGGGATGAAATGATAGAAATGATGGCAAGCGACCCGACACCTTACGACGATTGGAAAAAGTAGTAAATTAAGTGAAAAAAAATATGAAATTGATGACGATTTTCGGGACGCGACCCGAAATTATCCGGCTCAGTCTGGTTATGAAGATTCTCGATCAATACTGTGAACACACAACCGTTCACACCGGACAAAATTACGACGAAAGTTTGAGCGATATTTTTATAAAGGAATTGGAAGTGCGTACGCCGGACGTTCATTTCGGAATCAGAGCAAATTCGGTCGGCGAACAAATCGGGCAGATTATCTCCAAAACCGATGTTTTGCTTGAAGAGGTAAAGCCAGACAAAATTTTGATTTTAGGCGATACGAACAGCGCACTTTCAGCGGTTATAGCGGCGCGGCGCGGAATTCCGGTTTATCATATGGAAGCGGGAAACCGATGTTTTGATAATCGCGTCCCGGAAGAAGTAAACCGCCGAATTATTGATCATTCGAGTCAGGTTTTGATGCCTTATACCGAAAGAAGCAGGGAAAATTTGCTGAGAGAAGGCGTTGAAAGCGAAAGAATTTTCGTTACCGGAAATCCGATAAAAGAAGTTTTAGACAATTATTCGGAAAAAATTGATGCGAGTGTCGCGTTGGAAACATTTTCAGTAACTGCATTCGAGTATTTTCTGGTAACGCTGCATCGTGCCGAAAATGTGGACACGCCGGAGAGATTAAAGAAGATTTTTGACGGATTCGTGAAAATCGCCGAGAAATACGAAAAGCCGATTCTGGTCAGCATTCATCCGCGAACTGCCGAAAAAATGCAGAAATTCGGAATTCGGGCGGAAAACGACAAAATAAAATTGCTTCGACCACAGGGTTTTTTTGACTTTGTAAAGTTGGAGAAAAACGCGCTTGCTGTTTTGACCGACAGCGGAACGGTGCAGGAGGAATGTGCGATTTTCGGCATACCGAACGTCACTCTGCGCGACGTGACGGAGAGACCGGAAACTCTGGAATGCGGCAGCAATATTTTGAGCGGAGCCGAAACGGAAGCGATTTTACGAGCGGTTGAACTCGCCATTTCGCAGCCGGCAAATTGGACTGCTCCGGCAGAATATCTGCGTGAAAACGTTTCGCAGACGGCGGCGAAGATTGTTTTGGGCTACAACAGTCAAAGAAAACACGCTTCATAATTCGCAGGAAAGAGAAATTCAAAAACAAAAACAAAATAAGTAGTCCGTAAATTAAAATTTCGAGTGTTTTAGTCATTTCTATAGATGTATGAAAAAAGAACATCTAAAACTAAACGAAACAGACGAAAGATATTTGACAGAATTCATTAGTAAAGGTCAAGTC
>JALYQJ010000294.1 GCA_030855875.1 Acidobacteriota bacterium | reverse complement strand
GGCGCGACCGGCGTGATTCGCGCCTCGCGCGACGCTTCGGTCGCTTACGCCAACACGCGCGAAGTTCAGGGGCAGACGATTGCCAACTTTCAGCTCGTCAAACAAAAAATCGCTGAAATGGAAGCCGATTACGAAATGACGCATCTTTTGTGGCTGAAATGCGGTTATTTGAAAAATGAAGGATTGCCTTCGGCGAAAGCGGCGAGTCTAGCGAAATGGCAGGCGACGGTTCGCAGCGAAACCGCGGCTTCGATGGCGATTGAGATTCACGGTGCGAACGGTTACACGAACGATTACCCGGTCGAGCGTTATTTGCGAAACTGCAAAGCCGCTATCATTTACGAAGGAACGCGCGACATTCATACGCTGATGCAGGCTGATTGGGCGTTAGGTTTGAAGAAGGAAAAACAAGCTCGCGTGACGCTTCCGGCTTATAAAGCGGCTGGGGCATAATTCAAAATTCCAAAATCCAGATTCTAAATTTTGAAGAAAAAAAGGCGTTCGATTTAATCGAACGCCTTTTTTTCTAAAACAGTAATTTAATTTACTGTTTTTTAACGCTTTCAAGGAATTTCTTCACTTCCGGTCCGTGTTTTTCAAGGCTGGTTTTTTCAGCATAAATATTGACAAGAACAGGTTTCTTCGGAGCATTGATGATGGTTAAATCCCACATCACAGGCTCGCCTTCATTGGTCGCCGTTCCGCTCATCGTCGTTGCTTCCATTCCGTTAACGGTGGTTTTTGAACCCTTATCTTCTATTTTAACGTCTTTCAGATAATCATCAACTTCGGTTGCCGCATCTACCAGAGCTTTGTTATAGTCGCCGTCTTTCGGAACGGTGAAGCGAATATCAACGCCTTCGTCTTCGGTTTTAACAATAATGTCTTCGCCGTCTTTGCTGTGTTTGAAGCCTTTCGGAACGGTCATCATAATTCCGGCTTCGTCAATTCTAATCGTGTCGCCGTCAACGGCAGCCATCGAATTCGAGTTTGAATTGGTTGTGTTTGCATTGGAAACGGCATTGACCGTATTTCCCGCCGCGTTTGCGACCGTATTAGCAGCGTTCGCCGTTTTGTTTGCAACATTTGCTGTTGTATTTGTTGTTACCGTCGCGCTGCAGCCCGCAAGCGCGAGCGAAGCAACACTCATCGTTACTAATAATTTAAGTTTCATTTTGTTGGTTGTCCTAATAGGGGATTTAGCTTGCCGCAAAAATTATCGTAGATATTCTTGCAACCAAGATTGGTGGATATTAACACAGATTGCCGGATTGTAAAGTTAAAAACACGGAAAAGCGGCTGAAGGCAAAAATAATGCGTCGAAACTTTCAGCCGCTTTATAAATCTTGAAGTAAAACTACTTATTTGAATTGGTCGAAGATTGTTTGACCACTTCAAATTCGGGGCTTTCGTCGGTTATTTTCCACGCTCCGTCTTCTTTAACAAAATAAACTTTTATGCCGTTCGGATAAGTTTCGGTGCGGATTTCGGCGACGGCTTTGTCGCCTTTGATCTGTTCGTTGCGGACTTCGCACGGTTTGTCGCCGACCGGCTCGCTCGATAAATACGCGGCGAGCGATTTTTCGTTTTCCGCCTTCATATCGGCTTCGAGCTTTTGCAGACTCGCGCGCGAATAAATCTTTCGCAGCGCAGCGTCGTCTTTTTTTCGCATCGCGTCGCAGTAAGCCGCAACGACCGGCGCGATTGTTTCGGCTTTATTCACGGTTTCTTCGTCCGCTTTTTTGGTCGTGACGAGCGGATTATTGGCGTTCGCTTTGGTAATGTTTGCAGTCGCCAAATTAGCGTTCGCCGCGTTTTTTGTGGTGTCGGCGGAACTGCAAGCCGAGAAAGTCAGAAGTAAAAAAATTATAAAAGCGTTGATTGAAATAACGGATTTTTGAAAACTCATAAAAAATCTCCTATTCTTAAAAAAGTATAAAAACAAAAGAGAAAGTATAAACAAAAAAGCCGAAAAAGCGAAAAAAGCCAAAAAAACTAAGATGAATCAAATCGAAAAGACATACAAAACAGAATTGCGGCGCGTGTTTTTATTTGAAAATTTACCCGCGCCTTTGACGGCGGCGAGCGGTCATCTGCAAATTTTCGACAATTACATCGAAAACACGCGGCTTCGTATTCGCTCGATGCGTTCGCCGGAAACGAAACAATGGACTTTTATTTTGCAGCAAATTTTTTCGGTCGCCGAAGATTTACCGCAGCGGAAAATCGCCGAAATATATCTCGACGAAGCCGAACATCAGGCGTTTGAACGGTTTGAAGGCAGAAAAGTAAAATTAAACGAGCGCGTCCTGAGCAATGAAATTCGTAAAAACCGTTATTTTCACGAAGTCGGCGGCAGACGAATCGAATTCGATATTTATCTCGGCGATCTTTGGGGCTTAAATTTGGCGCGTGTTTGTTTTGAAACGGAAAATGAATTGACGAATTATGAAATTCCGCCTTCTTTATTTTACGAAGTGACGAACAATTCGTTTTTTACGGGCGCAAACTTAGTCGGGAAGAATTTTGCCGACGTGCGGGAAGAACTAGCAAAATCACAATTCTAAATTTTGAATTTTGATGTTGCAAAAAGAATTATTTCCGAATTAATTTAGAATTTAGAGTGTAAAATTTAGAATTAATTTTCTCTGCGCGTTACATCGAATCTTAAAATGGAAATTCAAAAAATTCACGAATGGAAT
>JALYQJ010000259.1 GCA_030855875.1 Acidobacteriota bacterium | reverse complement strand
CGGTCAAACCCGAACCGAACAACGAAATTCCGCAGGCGGCTTCGGCGCACGATACTTTCTGGGATTTTATCAGCTTGATGCCCGAATCAATGCATATGATTATGTGGGTGATGTCGGACAGAGCGATTCCGCGCTCATTGAGAATGATGGAAGGTTTTGGGATTCATACTTTCCGTTTGATTAACGAAGACGGAAAAGCGACTTTCGTCAAATTTCACTGGAAGCCGAAACTCGGTGTGCATTCGGTGGCGTGGAACGAAGCGCAGAAAATTTCCGGTTTCGATGCCGATTTTCATCGCCGCGACTTATTTGAGGCGATTGAAAACGGTGATTTCGCCGAATGGGAATTCGGCGTGCAGTTAATTCCCGAAGAAGACGAACATAAATTCGATTTCGACCTTCTGGACGCGACGAAAATCGTGCCGGAAGAACTCGTTCCCGTCAAAATTGTCGGCAGAATGGTTTTAAACCGCAACACCGACAATTATTTTGCCGAAACCGAACAAGTCGCTTTTCTTCCGTCGAACATCGTTCCGGGCATTGATTTTTCCAACGATCCGCTTTTGCAGGGTCGGCTTCATTCGTATCTCGACACGCAGATTTCGCGTTTGGGCGGACCGAATTTTCACGAAATTCCGATTAATAGCCCAATCGCGCCGGTTCATAATAATCAGCGCGATTCGCAGTTTCGGCAGACGATTAATAAAGGCAAAGTCGCGTATGAACCGAACACGCTCGGCGGCGGCTGTCCGTTTCAATCAATGGCGAAAGACGGCGGTTTTACTTCGTATCAGGAAAAAATTGACGGCAACAAAATTCGCACGAGAAGCGACAGTTTCCGCGACCATTTTACGCAAGCCGCGCTCTTTTTCAACAGTCAGACTGATTATGAGCAAACGCATATCGTCAACGCTCTGAGTTTTGAACTCGGTAAACTCGAAGTCAATGCGATTCGTGAAAGAATCGTTTATATTTTGAATCAAATTGACGAGCGATTAGCCAACGGCGTAGCGGAAAATCTCGGCATCGAAATTCCCGTAAAACTCGATTTGCCGATGAATATGGGTTATCCGGCGGACGCAAACCCGGACGATTATCAGCCGATTCCGAAAAAAGACGCGAAAATCAAAAAGTCCGACGTTTTGAGTATGGCAAACACGGTCAAAGACACGATTAAAACCCGTCAAATCGCATTTCTGGTCGCCGACGGCTTCGACGCAAACGATGTCAAAACGATGAAAAACGCGCTCGAAAAACAGGGCGCGACGGCGAAAATTATCGGTATGAAATCGAAATCGGTGAAAGATGCGGACGGCAACGAAATGAAAGTTGACCACGCGCTTCGCACAGTCGCCTCAGTTTTGTTTGACGCGGTTTATGTTCCGGGCGGCGCGAAGAGCGTAAATGCTTTGAGCAACGAGCCGGACGCAATCGAATTCGTTAATGAAGCCTTTCGCCATTGCAAAGCTATTGCCGCGAACGGTGAAGGTGTTGGTTTTCTGAAGGAAGAAACATACGTTCGCAAGGCAAAAGACGATAAAGCGATTATTCTTAGCGAAAACGGCGCAAATGATGGAGCGCAAAACTTTATCAAAGCGATTGCCGAACATCGCAATTGGGACAGAGAAAAAGCGCGAAAAGTTCCGGCTTAATTTTATAAATGAGCGGGAAAAAATGTGAATTGTCCAATGAAAAAGGCACGAAGTTGGTTAATCAACTTTGTGCCTTTTGATCTGCAATAAATCAGCAACTTCGTTAAGCTGCTTGAAGTTGACGGTCAGCAAATATTTTCTTGTATTCGTTTTTTACCGAGTTCACGACTTCCTTATGCGACATCGGAAATTCGTGCAGTAAAAGTCCGAGTTCGTCAGGCATTTCGACACCGAAAACTCCGTCGCCGTCAATAATGTTGACGTTATAATCAAGTTCGGTATTTTCAATTTGAAAAATCAGGTGATATTTGTTGCCGCCTATTTTCTTAAAAGTTGAAATTTCTATTTTATATCGGGAATCCATCTCAAAATTACCTCGCCGCCCCAATGATTCAAAAAATCTTCCATTGTCATTTTATACGATGTTTGATCAAACGGGTCTTTTATTTTTATTAAACCGTTCCTTGTTCGTCCGGCAATAAAAACAGCGTGTCCGATTTTCTCTCTGTAATCATTGATTAAAACCACACCCCAGTTTTTGTGATGACGAAGCAGAATTTCCAAACTCTCATTTGTCGTCGGAAATCCGCGCCATTCCAAACCGTCACCCGAAGTGTCAAAACGATTCAAAGTCCGAGCCAAATTTCCAATGAAAGAAGGCACGCCGATTATATCACGGATAACTTCTTGAGAAACGGCAATGTTTCGATTCAACAACAACATTTCGCCGACTGCCGAAAGACACGACAATTCAGTCTGTTTAACAATCGAAGCGTCAAATTTTTCGTCAAATCGCCGCCAGTTTCCGCCCGCGCCAGCATTCATTAATTTCTAGTATTTCATCAACTCCGCCGCCGCTTTTTCGACATCTTCGATTTGCGGCAGAATGAAATCTTCGAGCTGCGGCGCGTAGCCGACAAACGTATCTGTTGCGCCGACTCTGCGAACCGGCGCGTCTAAATATTCAAAAAGTTCGTCGGAAATTCGGGCGGCTATTTCCGCGCCGTAGCCGTATGAAATCGGGTCTTCGTGCGCGACGATGACGCGATTTGTCTTTTTCACTGATTCGGCGACGCGTTCCCAATCGTAAGGCACGAGCGTTCGCAAATCTATTAATTCAACGGAAACGCCCTGTTTTTCGAGGCGTTTTGCCGCTTCAAAACTTCTCTGAACTAACGCGCCGTAAGTGACGATTGTGATGTCCGTGCCTTCGCGGACGACTCGCGCTTTGCCGAACGGAATTAGAAATTCGCTCGACGGATATTGCGATTTGTTGTAAACCTGCCGGTATAAATGTTTGTGTTCGAGAAACATTACCGGATCGTCGCAGCGAATTGCAGTTCGCAGTAAACCGTTGGCATCGAGCGCGTTTGACGGATAAACGATCATCAAGCCGGGCGTGTGCGAAAAGAGCGTCGTGCCGGATTGCGAGTGATAAACCGCGCCGCCTTTTAAATATCCGCCGACCGGAACGCGAATGACCATCGGACATTTCGTATCGCCGTCGCTTCTCCAACGAGTTACCGCGACTTCGTTGCGGATTTGGTGAAACGCGGGGAAAATGTAATCGAAAAACTGAATTTCGACGACCGGCTTGATGCCGCGCAAAGACAATCCGACGGCGCGACCGACGATGTTGGCTTCGGCGAGCGGCGAGTTGAAAACACGCGCCGAGCCGAATTTGCGTTGCAGATTCGCCGTCACTTTGAACACGCCGCCTTTGCCTTTGACGGTTTCGAGATATTCTTCGCGTGAAACGTCGGCGACATCTTCGCCGAAAACGACGATGCGTTCATCGCGCTCCATTTCTTCGTGCATACAGCGGTTGATGAGATCAACCATCGTTCCTGCGTTGCCGGATAATTCCGCGCCTTCTTCGGTGTCAAAATCTTTGCCCGTCGGATCAACGTCGGGCGAAAAGACGTTTCTGAATGCGCTTTCCGGCGGAGGCTGCGGCGTGATAATTGCAATATCGGCAGCTTCCGTAACTTCTTTATCTACTTCTTTTCGCAAAAGTTCCAAATCTTCCGACGAAATAATCCCTTCGGTCATTATAAATTCCGCAAAGGTTTTAATCGGATCAATCGCCGCGTCTTTTTCGAGTTCTTCAGTCGGGCGATAAAGTTTTTCGTCGTCTGAAAGCGAGTGTGAATATGGGCGCGTAACTTTGGCGTGAACAAACGCCGCGCCTTTTCTTTCCCGACAGAATGCGACGGCGCGAACGAATGTTTCGTAAGATTCAATCGGATTCGTGCCGTCGCATTTTTGAATCAGAAGATTCGGAAAACCGGCGACCAATTTGGAAATATCGCCGCCCGCCGTGTTGACTTCGACTGGCGTGGAAATCGCGTAACCGTTGTCTTCGACGACGAAAATCACCGGCAGTTTCATATTACACGCCGAATTTAACGCTTCCCACCATTCGCCCTCGCTCGTCGTGCCGTCGCCGACCGACATATAAACGACTTCATCGCCTTTGAATCCGTCAATTTTGTCCTGCAAACCTTTCACTAGCGAGGCTCGATACGACGCTTCCGCCGCGCCGACCGCGTGCAGAGCCTGCGAACCCGTGCAGCTCGACTGCGACGGAACATTCAAATCCTTATGTCCCCAATGCGAAGGCATCTGCCGCCCGTGCGAGTTCGGATCAACCTCCGCGCCGACCGACGAATAAAGCATTTCCTGCGCTGTCATTCCGAGTCCGAGCATCAGCGCGCGGTCGCGGTAATATGGAAAAAACCAATCGTAAGCCGGTTTCATCGCCTGCGCCGCCGCGACTAAAACCGCTTCGTGTCCCGCGCCGGAAATCTGGAAAAAGATTTTATTCTGACCTTTTAGCTGAATTTCCTTGTCGTCAATCCGCCGCGACATATACATCGTGCGATACATTCGCACGAGCGTTTCCGCGCTCAAACCGCTGTAATCTTTTGCCGCCTTTGCCGCGGAAGTTTTACCGTCCGCGCTCACGGCTTTTTTCGCTTCAGCCGATTTTTCAGACTTGATGGATTTTGCAGTTTTAACTACGGTTTCAGTTTCATTAAAACCGTCGCCGAGCGTCCGATTTGCCGATTCGACAATTTTCTCGGCATTGTTTTTCGCCGCGCTTTTTACGGTTTCCGCTTTTTTTGCCGGTGCTTTTTTATTATTGTTCTTCGCCGCGTTTCCGGCTTTTTTCGTTGCTGTTGCCACTTTTAAAACTCTCCTGATAAATGCTTTTTATAAATTAATTTTTGATAAAAGTTCCTGACGACTTATCTTAAAATGTTCGGCAATGTCGTCTAAAATTGCGGCAAAAGTGCCGACTCTCAAAAGGTTGTGATCTGGAATCGTAACGTGAAGCGTTCCGTTTTCAACGGTTGTCAGGCGAATATGACTGCCGGTTTGCCGTGAAATCACATAACCCAAAACGTGCAAAGCCTTCACTAAATACCGCGCCCGAAACATTTCTCTGCAACTTCATACGGCGAAAACTTCTTCTCTGACAAAATGCAGCCGGACGACTTTCGGTTTTTCGTCCGTTTCAAAATGACAATTCACCGCGTCACGAATATTAGCGCGTAAATGCTCTAAATCGTCGCCTTCCGTAAAAATTGATTCGCCCAAAGCGCGAGCCGTAAAGCCGCCTTCCGTCGGCGTTTTCCACTAAAAAAATGATCTCGTTCATCATAGAAATTTCCGCCTCCGGGCAAACAAACATTTTAATCTGTTAGCCGGCATAATCCAAATCGAGTGTCATTTGAAAATCGTGCGCCATCGTCGGATGACCGTGCGCGTTGGCGACCTGAATTCCCAAACCGTAAGCGGATTCGGCTTTTTCGCGCTCGCCGATTCGTTCGTAAGCCTTAGCGAGCATTCCGTAAGCCGCGCCTTCATCATCGGCTTTTGATAAATAATTTTCGAGCGTTTCGATTGTCTTTTGCCAATCTTCCGCTTTTTGATATTCGTTTGCCAGACCGAACAAAACCATCGTGTTGTTCGGGTCGGATTCGAGCATTTGTTTGAAAATTTCGATTCTGTTTTGCATACGCTTAAATTACCATTTCAAGTAAAAAAAATGAAACGGCTCAGGATTTCACTTGGTTGAATACGGCGCGAAAATTCATCTGAAATTACTGATTAAAATCGTGTCGCGGTTCGTAACGCCGCGCGAACAGATGAGCTGGTTATCGCTTGACCAGTCAAAGTTTGAAATTTGTTCGGTCGTAAATTTGGTGAGTTGTTTCGGTTCGCCGCCGCCGAGCGGCTGACTCCAAATATTCGATACGCCGTCAACGGTTTTAATGAACGAAATCGCTTTGGCATCGAGCGTCCAGTGAATAGGCGAGTTGGGCGTAAGGTCTAAAATTCTAATTGGCTGACCGCCTTCGAGCGGAAAAACACCTATTTTCCACGGCGATTTTTCGTCGGGTTTATACCAGCAGGCGAAGGTTTTTCCGTCGGGCGCGATGTCTGCCCATTGCGACGGGTTTGAAATTAATTGTATGGGTTCGCCGCCGTCAATCAGAACTTTCCA
The DNA here is from genome assembly GCA_030855875.1 of Acidobacteriota bacterium. Classification (GTDB taxonomy): domain Bacteria; phylum Acidobacteriota; class Blastocatellia; order Pyrinomonadales; family Pyrinomonadaceae; genus SXVE01. The sequence continues at coordinate 12,012 of JALYQJ010000259.1, read as the reverse complement.
AATCGTCCGCCGCGAATTCGATGTTTCCGTCCTCGCCGATTCAGAAGTGTAAATCACCCATTTTCCGTCCGGCGAAACAATCGGCTGAAATTCGCCGCTTCCGTTTGTTAGCCGAACGGGATTCGCGCCGTCCGAGTCCATTCGCCAGATGTTTTGTGTGCCTTCGGTCGCGCGGTCGGACGAAAATACGATGTGGCGATTATCGGGCGAAGCGACGGGTTGGATGTTTTCGCCGGCGTTGGCGGTGAGTTGTTTTTGATTGGAACCGTCGGCATTCATCATCCAAACATCGCGGTTTCCGCTCGCATTTGAGGCGAAAAGAATTATGCCGTCGTTCGTCCAACTCAAGAATTTAAATTCGTCGTGTTTGCCCTGTTTGACGGCTTTCGGCTGACCGGAATTAAGGTCGGAAATAAGCCAGATGCCGGAAGTTGTTTCAAATTGTCCGGCAAGCAAAATTTTTGAATCAGCCGTTAGTCCGATACTGCCGTAATTATTCAAATCGTTCGTGATTTGATACGGCTCGCCCGTCGGAAAAGGCAAAATCCAGATTTGCGTCGGCGCGGTCGCGGGTTCAAACACGGCAGCGACGATGCCGCTGCCGTCGGACAGCCACGCCAGACCGTCCGCGCCGCTCCATGTTTTATCCGAAAATATAATTTCTTCGCCAGTTTCGACCTTGACGGCGACGATTCGCATTGCACTTTTTTTGTTCATTTCGCCTTTCGCGCAGGCGATTATTTTTCCGTCGGGCGACCACGAAAGTTCGTGTGTCGAGAAAAACTCCGGCGCGATTTTGCGGCTGACGACGCGCTCGCTGCCGCCGTTTTCCGAATCGGCAATCATTAAAAGCGTTTCCTTTTCGCCGATTTTTCTGATGAAAGCGAACTGCTTTCCATCGGGCGAAAAGGTGATTTCGCCCGCGACATTTTCCAGAATCTTTTTCGTGTCGCCGCCCAAGATCGGGATTTTAAAAAGCGTCAAGGAGCCGTCTTTCGAGTTTTGCGCGTAATAAACGTAGCTGGAATCGTTGGAAAAAGTCAGTCCGAAATAATTGACATCGGCGGGCGCGACGAGTTGAACGCTGCTGTTGCTGTTGATGTGCAGCAGTTGAAGACTGCGTTTTCCGGCGGCGGAAACGGCGTGCGCCAGATATTGTCCGTCGGGCGAAATGGCGATGGCGACGCTTTTTTCCGTTCCCGGAATTCGCGTGATTTTCTGTGAAGCGAGCGCGGGTTTTTTGGTTCGCCTGTTCCAAAAATATCCGGTGGCGAAAATAATCAGCAAAATTGCCGCGAGCGTGAAAAGAGTTTTTGTTTTATTCGGCGAAGCCGACGGCGAATTTTTCGCGGCGAAGGAATCGCTTTTTAGCTGCGAATCAGCCGACGTTTCTCCGGCAAAATCGCTTTTTTCAGTTTCTGCGTCAAAGCTCTCAATATCTTTCTGCACCGTCGTTTCTTTTGAAAACGTCGCTGCGGGTTTGATGAAATTTCCATTCGCGGTTTCGTCGTTGATTTCTCTGACTTCGGCGTTAAAGCGATAGCCGCGTCGCGGAATGGTTTCGATGTAGTTTTCGCCGTTGAAAATTTTCCTTAGCGCGGAGATATGAACCGTCAAATTCGCTTCTTCGACAAACGAATCCGCCCAGACTTCGCTCATCAATTCGTCTTTACTGACAATGCGATTGCGCTTTTCGATCAAAACCAAAAGCAAGTCGAAAGCCTTCGGCGCGAGCTTGACGAGTTCCGAATCGCGCAGCAAAAGTCGCTCGTCCGCATCAACGCGGAAAACGCCGAATTCGTATAAACGCCCGCTTTTCATAAAGATAAACTCAGGTTTTGCAAAGGCTTTGGAAAATCTTTGGAAAAAATTTAGACCGAATTTGTGACTTTTACAATCGCTTGCAGTTATAACACAAACATTCTTTCAAAAGAATTACGCGACGAAATTACAGAAAGCTCGTTTTTAAACCGTAAATGTCACTTCAAATTTATAAACGATGTCAACACAAATAGGCAAACGAAAAATTACTTCGATTCGTTTCGTCAAAAATATTTAATCCCACGCTGTAAATTCCGTTAAAAAAGTAAAAACCGCTGATAGTTTTTCGCGCAAAATGTCGCGTATCGAGTAAAGGCGGTTTTCAAAAATCCGAATCTAAAAATTAATCCTGGAGAAAAAAATGAGTAAAAAATTATTTCTAAACACTTTCGCGGCAATTATCGCTTTGGCAGCGATGACCGCCATCGTTTCGGCGCAAAAAGTAAAAGATACGCCGGTTACATCAACAATCGAAAACGCGGATTCAACCTTTCAGCCCTTCCGCATTCAGAACGACAATCTCGGCAGCTACATCAACGGCACAAACTCGGTCGTTTCCCGCATTCAGTCAATCGGCGATTGGGAACTAAATATGCTTTCTTCGCCCGCGCGCCGGACATTCGTTGATTTCGGCGATCCGGTTAATCCGCTTGATCCGGCGAACGGCGCACCTTCAAGCGCATATTACCCGGTTCGCTTTCTCGCGCAGTGTCCCGCCGATTTAAGAAATCTCACGGCGGGTGCGTCGCAATCCTGCAAGATGGTTATCGCCGTTAACGTCGGCGCGGACAGATATTCGATTCGATTTGGTTACGTTTCGGGAACGGGTCAGCCTTTGTGGACTTGTAATACGGCGGCAAGCGGTAAATGCGGCAGTTGGCGAATGGCGAGCGACCCGAGCGGAGCGGGGAAAATCGCCGCGCAATTATATAAAATCACGACTTCACGCGGAAAAGAAACCGCGACTCCGATTGGCAAATATTATTTCTCATTCGGCGTAAATGTCGCCAATCAATAACTTTATTTCCTCACCGTTTTCTCACCGAAACGCTTCATTGAAAATACAAAGGTCGCGGAATTAAGATCGTATTTCGCGACTCTAAACCTAAGCAAATTAATCGAGGATAAAGGGGATTTAAGGAAAATGTTTGGATTATGAAAATATTTGGATTATGAAAAATAATCGCATTCGGTTTTATCCCTTTTGTCTCCTTTATCCTCGGTTAATTTCTCTGTAAATTTCATTGTTTCTGAATTCGCTCAAAACAAACTTTGTTGCACCGGCACCTCGATTGCCGACACCTTTTTTGCGACGCTTTCAGACTCCTTAAAACCCAAACGCTTAAAGTGTAAATCGAACATTTTGACGGCGATTTGCCAGTTTTCCGTTGCGCCCGCCATTCTGGTTCCGAATTCGTTCGAGTTTAATTTGCCGCCGCGCTCGCGTTTTATTTGATTCAAAATTCGTTCGGCTTTAGTCGGAATTTTTTCGTTGAGACGCGAAATAAAATAATCGCGCAAGGATTCGGTCGGCAGACGCAAAAGCGTCATAAACGCCCGCGTCGCACCGTTTTCCTTTGCTTTTTCGAGCAGCGCGGGAATGTCCGATTCGTTGTAGGACGGAATAATCGGCGCAATCGCAATGCCGACCGAAATATTGTTTTCCACCAGAGTTTTCATCGCCCGAAAACGCGCTTGCGGGACGGGAACGTAAGGCTCGAACGGTTTTGATTTTTCGGTCGTCAAAAAAGGAATCGAAAAGTAAACCGTCGCGTTCATCTTTGATAAAACGTCAATATCTCTGGTAACAAGCGGCGATTTCGTGACGATGCCGACCGGAATGGAAAACGCGCGGCAGACTTTCAAGCAATTTCTCGTCAATTCATATGTCGCTTCAATCGGCAGATACGGATCGGTCGTAAACGAAAAATTCAACGAATCAATTGTCCGCCGCGCTCGTTTCAATTCGTTCCGCAGCAGTTCCGGCGCGTTTACTTTAGCCACAATTTTCGTCTCGAAATCCGTTCCCGCGCCGTAACCCAAAAATTCGTGATACGGACGGGCGAAACAATAAGTGCAGCCGTGAATGCAGCCGCGATAACAATTAACCGAAAATCGAAATCCGACATCCGGCGAATTATTTTCCGTGATGATCTTTTTCGTCGCCGTTTCCTCGAAAATTTCTAGTTTTACGGGCGGCGGTTCGCCGACGAATTCGGCGGAATATTTGAGATAAGGATTCGGCGGATTCGTAATATATCTCATAGGTGCAACGATAGTTCACTTTCGGGCTAATGGCAAGATTACCGGCAAAAAGTTTTTACTTGTATAATTTGACCCGATCCTGATTTGAAATTAAGGAAGAAATTGGACGCGGATTTTCGCCGATTAAGCAGATTGGCACGGATTTTTTCGGCGGATTGGCAGTAAACTGTTAATTGTTTTCAATAAATCGGCGCAAATCCATCACATCTGCAAAAATACTCGTCTAATTTTCTTTCCGATTTTCAACATAAGATTCAAATTGATTTAACTGGAAGAAAATCTGGCGCAAACAAAATCTTAATCAAGAAGGTTAATTTGAACGGGGAAAAAACGAAAAGACGTGCTAAACTGCAAAAATCTTATCGCAAAACCGAACGAACTTTGTTCAAACTAAAATTTTCTAAACAATTTCTAAACAAAAGGAGTTAAAACCCGTGCGCCAACTGCGTCTTACTTTTTTTCTGCTTATTCTGTCGTTATTTACCAGCGTAAACTTGCTTGCCCAACAGGATTCAAAAGCGGCGACTTTGCCGTCGCCCGCGCCGAGTCCTTCACCGACGGCAACGCCCGCCGCCACGCCGACACCGAAGCCTGAACCGATGTCAACCGGAACTTTTACCGGAATGCGGTTTCGCTCGATTGGTCCGGCAGTGACGAGCGGGCGCGTCAATATGTTCGCCGTTGACCCGAACGACCGGGCGAAATATTACGTCGCGGTCGCGTCCGGCGGCGTTTGGAAAACCGTCAACGCGGGAACGACCTGGACTCCGGTTTTCGACGGCGAAGGCTCGTATTCAATCGGCGCGATTGCGCTCGATCCGAAAAATACGGCGACCGTTTGGGTCGGAACGGGCGAACACAACAGCCAGCGCAGCGTCGGTTACGGCGACGGCGTTTATAAATCCGAAGACGGCGGGCGCAGTTGGCGAAACGTCGGTTTGAAAACGTCGGAACACATCGGGAAAATCGTGATTGATCCGCGCGATTCAAACGTCGTTTTCGTCGCCGCGCAAGGTCCGCTTTGGTCGGCAGGCGGCGAACGCGGGCTTTACAAAACGACGGACGGCGGCAAAACGTGGAAAGCCGTTATTTCAGTCAGCGAAAATACCGGCGTTACCGATGTCGTGATTGATCCGGCAAACCCGGACACGATGTATGCCGCGGCGTGGCAGCGTCGTCGCCACTTTTACACGCTCGTCAACGGCGGACCGGAAAGCGCGATGTATAAATCCACCGACGGCGGAAACACCTGGGCGAAAGTGCGCGGCGGATTGCCGCCCGGAGATTTGGGGCGCATCGGTCTGGCGGTTTCGCCGGTCAACACGAACGTCGTTTACGCGACGGTCGAAGCGAGCGGAAATTTGAGCGGCATTTTTCGCTCGAACGACCGCGGCGCGACGTGGGAGCGAACGAGTCCGAATATCGCGCAGGCGATGTATTACGGTCAAATCGTCGCCGACCCGAAAAACGTTGACCGCGTTTATATTCCGAACGTCGTTATTCAGGTTTCCGACGACGGCGGACGAACGCAGCGTCCGCTGGTCAGTCGGCTCGTTCACGTTGATTACCACGCGATTTGGATTGACCCGAACAACACTGATTATTATCTGGTCGGCAACGACGGCGGCGTTTACGAAAGTTTCGACCGCGGCGCAAACTGGCATTTCAAAGCCAATCTGCCGGTCGCGCAGTTTTACGACATCGCGGTTGATAACAACGCGCCTTTTTATAATGTTTACGGCGGAACGCAGGACAATAATTCGCTCGGCGGTCCGGCACGAACGCGCAACACCGCCGGAATCATCAATGCTGATTGGTTCGTCACCAACGGCGGCGACGGTTTTCGGTCGGCGGTTGATCCGCTTGACCCGAATATAATTTACGCCGAAAGTCAGAACGGCGGGCTGGTTCGGTTTGATAAACGAACCGGCGAAAACGTAGATATTCCGCCGATTGAAGGAAAAAACGACGAATCGCAAAGATATAACTGGGATTCGCCGTTTATTATCAGTCCGCATTCCAATACGCGCCTTTATTTCGCCGGACACAAACTTTTCAAAAGCGACAATCGCGGCGACGATTGGAAGGTCATCAGCCCGGATTTAACGCGTCGTTTAGACCGCAATTTGCTGCCGGTAATGGGCAAAATTCAATCGCCCGACGCGATTGCGAAAAATCAGTCAACCGCGCTTTACGGCAACGCTTCCGCGCTGTCGGAATCGCCGAAAAAAGCCGGTTTGATTTACGTCGGAACCGACGACGGATTGATTCAGGTGACGGAAAACGACGGCGGAAGTTATCGCAAAATCGAAAAATTTCCCGGCGTTCCCGATATGAGCTACGTCAGCCGCATTCTCGCGTCGCAGCACGACCAGAACACGGTTTACGCGCTGTTTAATAATCATCAGAACGGCGATTTCAAACCTTATCTTTTGAAAAGCGTTGACACCGGAAAAACCTGGACTTCGATTGCCGCGAATCTGCCCGTGCGCGGTTCGATTTATGCAATTGCGGAAGATCACGTCAACCCGAATCTGCTTTTCGCCGGAACGGAATTCGGCTTTTTCTTTTCGGTTGACGGCGGTAAGCAATGGATTCAGATGAAGAGCGGACTGCCGACCATCGCCGTCCGCGACATTGCGATTCATCGCGGCGAAAACGATCTTCTGCTCGGCACGTTCGGACGCGGAATTTACGTTTTAGACAATTACGCTCCGCTGCGTCAGACGCGCAAAGAAACGCTCGACCAAAACTCGATGCTTTTCCCGGTCAAAGACGCGCTGATGTATAACCGTTCAAACGCGGTTTTCGCCGGATTTCAGGGCGCGTCGTTTTACACCGCGCCGAATCCGGCGTATGGAGCGACTTTCGTTTATTATTTGAAGGAAGCACCGAAAACCCTGAAGCAAAAACGACAGGAAGCCGAGCGCGAAGCCGAAAAGCGCAAACAGCCGATTCGCTATCCTTCGGTTGAAGAATTACGCGCCGAAACCGAGGAAGACGCGCCCGCTCTGCTTTTCACCGTGACGGACGCAGAAGGCAAAGTCGTCCGCCGCCTGACCGCTCCGGCGGCGCAGGGAATTCAGCGCGTCGTCTGGGATATGCGCTACACGCCGCCCGCGATTCCGGCAACTGCGCCGCAGATTCCCCCCGGAATCACTCTGCCCGAAGGTTTTTCGCCCGGTCCGCAAGGTCCGCTTGTGATGCCCGGAAAATATTCGGTGACGATGGTGACGCGCGTCGGCGGCATCGTGACACCGATGCCCGGAACGGAGACTTTTAACGTCGTCGTCGAAGGAAGAGAAAAAATTACTGATGCCGAACGCGCCGAACTAACCGCATTTCAGCGCAAAGTTTCCGAGTTGCAGCGCGCCGTCGGCGGAGCGAACGATGCGGCGACTGCCGCCAAAACGCGCATCGGTTTCTTGAAACGCGCCGCTAACGAGGCTCCGGTAGCAAATCAGCAGTTCATCAATCAGGCGAAACAGTTTGACGATGAAATCAACGACATCATCAACCAACTGCGCGGCGGACGCGAAAACTCCGACATTCCGCCGCCTTCGATCAGTTCGCGGGTCAGAACCGTCGCCGACGCAACCCGGCTTTCTTCGGTCAGACCGACGCAGACGCAAGTTGACCAATACAACCTTTCCGAAGCGGAATTCAGACCGCTTTTGCAGAGGCTGAGAAAGTTAGTCGAAAATGATTTGCCGTCGTTTGAAAAAACGCTCGAAAACGCGGGCGCACCGCTCACGCCGGGACGTTTGCCGCAATAGATGGAAGTTTTGAGTCCCGCCTTTAGGCGGCTACACTTCGATTAGAAGTAATTTTAATCAACGGAAAAGCCGCCTAAAGGCGGGACTCAAAACTAAGACTCGAAACTTTATGTATCTTTGGCGGAAGATGGACGAAAAGCAAAGGGAAGATGCTATGAATTATCGTCGCTCCCGGCGTTTCCCGAAACATTGTCCGCCGCATTTCGATTTTGAAGGTGAAAGACAATATTTAATTACCCCTGCTTGTTATGAGCATTTTCATATCGTTGGCAAATCTCCCGAACGAATGACCTACTGCGAAACGGAAATTTTAGAAACTTGTGAAAAATTCAGCTCCGCTATTTACGCTTGGTGTATTTTGCCGAATCACTATCACGTCTTGCTTAAAACCGAACAAATTAAACTTTTGCGAAAAGAAATCGGCTTATTTCACGGACGCGCATCGTTCAAATGGAACGGTGAAGACAATGCTCGCGGCAGACAGGTTTGGCACAACTGTTTTGAACGCGCTATGAAATCCGAAAGACACTTTTTCGCGTCGCTCAATTATGTTTTGCACAATCCTGTTCATCACGGTTATTGCGAACGCTGGCAGGATTGGCAATGGTCAAACGCGAAAGAATATCTGGAACAAATAGGAAAGGAAAAAGCCTCCGCGATTTGGCGCGATTACCCGATTTTAGATTACGGAAAAAAATGGGATGTGTTTTAGTTTTGAGTCCCGCCTTCAGGCGGCTTTTTTTCATCAACTCACAAGTTTCAATCTAAATGGAGTTGTCCGTTAGCCGACGGTTAGCCGCCTGAAGGCGGAACTCAAAACATTACTTTCCGCTCATAATCAATTTGGCAATCGTCGCAAGCTGCATATTCGACGTGCCTTCGTAGATCGCGCCGATTTTTGAGTCGCGCCAGAATTTTTCGACCGGATAATCTTTGACATAGCCGTAGCCGCCGAAAAGTTCGATGGCTTTTGACGAAACCCGCTCCGCCGTGCGCGATGAATAAAGTTTTGCCATTGCCGCTTCTTTTAAGAATGGTTTGCCCGCGTCTTTGAGCCGCGCCGCGTTATAAACCAAAAGCCGCGCCGCTTCGATGTCAACCGCCATTTCCGCGAGCTGGAATTGAACGCCCTGAAAACTGTTGATTGATTGTCCGAATTGCTCGCGCTCCGCCGTGTAATTTAGAGCCGCTTCAAACGCGCCCTGCGCGATGCCGACCATTTGTGCGCCGATTCCGATTCTGCCTTCGTTTAAGGTTTCGATGGAAACTTTGTAGCCTTTACCGACTTCGCCGAGAACATTTTCTTTCGGAACTTTGCACGAATCTAAAATCAATTCGGTCGTCGAACTGGCGCGAATGCCGAGTTTGTCTTCTTTTTTGCCGACCGAAAAACCTTCAAAGCCTTTTTCGACGATGAATGCTGTTATCCCTTTGTAGCCCGCGCTCTGGTCTATCGTGGCGAAAAGAATAAAGATTTCAGCTTCGTTGCCGTTTGTAATCCAGAGTTTTTGCCCCGTTATCTCGTAAAAATCGCCTTTGTCAACGGCTTTTGTTTTGAGCGCGAAAGCGTCGGAACCCGACGCAGCTTCCGACAAAGCATACGCGCCGACTTTGCCTTCCGCCATTTGCGGCAGATATTTTTTTTTCTGTTCGTCGTTTCCCCAACGCATAAACGCATTCGTGACGAGCGTGTTGTGAACGTCAACGAAAACCGAAACCGAAGCGTCAACCCGCGCCAGTTCCTCAATCGCCACAATCGCGTTGAAAATCGTCGAACCCGCGCCGCCGTATTCTTCGGGCGATTCGATTGCCATCAAACCTAACTCGAAACATTGTTTGATTAATTCCGGGTCGAGTTTTCCGGCGTGTTCCATCTGTTCGACGCCCGGGCGAACTTCGCCTTCGGCAAATTCGCGGACGGAAGCGCGAAAAAGTTCTTCTTCTTCGGTTAAAACGGTTAAAGCGTTTGGTGAATATTCTTTTTCTAAAGCAGTCGCATTCATAATAAATTTCCTTTTCGTCTTGTCTTACTAATTCAAATACAATCATAATAAACGCATTAACCAAAAGGCAAAGGCAAGTGAATTCAGAAACAAATACTCAAAGCATAAAAAGCATTTCCCAAAAGATAAATCCGAAAAATATCAAGCGGCTGAAAATATTTGCCGTTTTATTCACTTTTCTCGGCATCGGGTTGTTCGGCTATTTCGTTTATGCGGTCGGAGTTGAGGAAATACTTTCCGGCATCGGGAAAATAGGTTTCGGCGGTTTCGCGGTCATCTTATTTCTTTATTTTCTGCGAATCCTGATGCGCGCCGCAGCGTGGAAACTTTCGGTTTACGAGCCTTATGAATTAGGTTTGCGCGACACTTTGCCCGCCGTTATTATCGGCGAAGCGATGAGCAGTATGATTCCGCTCGGCATTCTCGTCAGCGGAACGACGAAAGCCGTCGCCGTTCGCCACCGAGTTCCGCTCGTCGTCGGTTTGTCTTCGATTGCGACGGAAAATCTTTTTTACAGCTTTGTTACCGCGCTTTTTATCGTTCTCGGCGCGTTCGGTTTTCTGCGGACGTTTGAACTCGAAAGCGGCTGGATTTATACGATTGACGCGCTGATCGCCGTGACGATTTTTCTGATTTTTTTCGGCGTTTTAATGATCGTTCGCCAATGGCATTTCGCCGGTTCGCTTTGCGAATGGCTTTATAATCGGGGATTTTTCAAAAGCATTTTGGAAAACGGACGGCTTCAGGTCAGGCTTTTTGAAAATCTCATCTACGGATTTTATCGCCGTTATCCGCAGCGGTTTCTGCCGATTTTTTCCCTGCAAATCGTTTATCATTTGATCGGAATTACGGAAGTCTGGTTTGTTTTAAGCCGAATCAGCGACGCTTTGCCGAGCCTTTTCAGCGCATTTTTGCTCGAATCGGTCAGTCGTTTAATCACAATTGTTTTCAAACTCGTGCCGTTCGTTATCGGCGTTGACGAAGCCGGAGCGCAGTTTGTCACCGAAACGCTCGCCATCGGCGGGGGTGTCGGCGTAACTCTGGCGATCATCCGCAAAGGCAGAATTTTATTCTGGACGGCAATCGGATTAGTTTTTATTGTCAAACGCGGACTTTCATTTAAGGAAATTAGCGACATCGGGCAGAAAAGTGGAGAGTAGAGAGTGGAGAGTTTGAAGATTTTTTCTCCACTCTCTACTCTTTTCAAAACTTCCAGAATACCGGCACCAAAAGAATCGAAACGATGAAAACTACAATCGTTAAAATCGTGCCGACTTTGACGAAATCCATAAATTTATAGCGTCCGGGTGTATAGACGAGAATGCAGGCAGGTTCGAGCGGCGTGATAAACGAAAACGACGCGGCGAAAGTGACGGCGACAGCGAAAGTGCGCGGATTTAAGCCTAAAAGCACGGCGGTTTGGACGGCGACCGGCACGACGACGAGCGCGGCAGCCTGATTCGACATCGGCTGCGTCAGGAAAACCGTCAGCGCGAAAAATCCGGCTAAAACGGCGGTTGCGCCGTATTGCTCGAAATTATCACGGATAAATTGCGCCAGAAAGATGTCCGCGCCGGTTTTCTCCATCGCTACGCCGAAGCTGATCATACACGCGATTAAAACGAGCAGACGAAAATCAATCAGCGAATAAACTTCAGTGTGCCGTACGGTTTTAGTCGCTAAAAGCAGCAAAACGCCGAGCAGAACGCAAATCGTCAGCGGAATGTCAAACGCGCCGCCGGTGACGACCTTGACGAGCGACAAAGACAAAAAAAGCCCGAACGCCGCAATCGCCCATTTGCGCTTTTCGGTTCGCATACTGCTTGCCGAAACGTCTTCAAGCAAAAGAATTTCGCCGTCAACGACAAACGGTTCAATCGTTTGCCGTTTTCCCTGCACGAGCAGAACGTCGCCGAAACGCAAAGCTACGTCGCTCAGTTTGTTGATAAAAGTTTCGCCGTGACGATTGATTGCCAACACCGTCAAATCGTAATTTTGCCGGAAGTTTATCGTCTTTAAGGTTTGCCCGGAAAGCGACGAATCGCGCATCACCATTACTTCAAAAAGCTCGACTTCATCGCCCTCCAAAACGTGATCGTTAAGCATAAAATCAGCTTTGATTTCCAGTCCGACTTCCTCTTTGACGC
>JALYQJ010000216.1 GCA_030855875.1 Acidobacteriota bacterium | reverse complement strand
ATTGTTCCGGTAACGGTTTGCGCTAAAATTAATCCGCTAAAACCAAAACATACGGCGAGAGCGATTAAGGTAATGCGCGGTATTTGACTAAAAATGTATCTCATCATAGTTATTCCTCTTTTGAAATTTGTAAAATCGGGCGGTCAAGCCATAAGAAATATTTAGGTTTGTGCAGATTCATTCAAATTTTAGTTATCGTTGTGCAGACAAAAATTCGGGTCAAATCCTCAAAACGCTAATTGTTAAATATTTATGACAAAAATAAGAGTGCAGAACTTTTATAAACCTAAAAGCTGTTAATTGTAAAGCAAGAATGATGCTCGACGCGCTTTGAAATCGGTCAAATTTTTCTGCCACGATTGTTCGATTTCTTCGGGTGTCGCGCCCTGCTTTAATTTTTCCAGAATTCCGGCGTTGACGAGCAGCCTGGCGTATTTATCAATCTGCCAGTCGTTCGGGTAAAGCATTCGCAGAGCGGCGGCGATTTCGATGCCGGTGCGGACGGACTGAAACTCATCACGATTGGTAATGAAGATGTTGATGCCGCCCAAATTTTCGTTTTTGAAAACCGAAGTGTTCGGCTTGAATTTTACGGGAACGAAACGCACGCCTTTTATGTTTCTCTGGTTGAGATACTGCGCCAGTTTGCGCCCGTCAATATAAGGTGCGCCGACGACTTCAAACGGCGTGTCGGTTCCGCGTCCGACGCTTAAATTCGTCGTCTCCAGCAGTCCGATTCCGGGATAAAGCGTCGCTTCGGTCAGGCTTCTCATATTCGGCGAAGGATTTATCCACGTTTGATTCGTTTCGTCGAACCACAGATCGCGCGTCCAGTTTTCCATTTTTATGACGCGCAAATCCGCGCCGATTTTGCGTTCGGCGTTCATCATCATTCCGAGTTCGCCGATAGTTAAGCCGTAACGAACCGGAATCGTGTGCGCGGCGATAAACGAAAGTTTGTCTTCTTCGGCGAGCGAGCCTTCAACGTCCGTGCCGTTAATCGGGTTCGGGCGGTCTAAAACATAGACGGGTTTTCCCGCTTTCGCCGCTTCTTCCAAAACATTTTTCAAGGTCGCCGTATAAGTGTAAAACCTTGCGCCGATGTCCTGAATGTCGTAAACAATCGCGTCTAAATCCTTTAATTGTTCAGGTTTCGGGCGGCGCGTTTCGCCGTAGAGCGAATAGATCGGCAAGCCGGTTTTTTCGTCTTTTGAATCTTTGATTCCCTCTTCGTCGAGTTCGCCGCGAATGCCGTGTTCGGGCGCGAACAGCGAAACGAGTTTGACGTTCGCGGCGTTCTTTAAAACGTCAATTGTTGCCGCGCCCGACAAATCTTTTCCGGTGTGATTCGTCACCAGACCGATTCTCAAGCCGTTTAATTCTTTGAAATTGTTTTTAGCGAGAACGTCTATGCCGTTAAGAACATTTGCGGTTTGCGATTTGCGATTTGCGATTGTGTCTGTCGGAGCGTTGGCTTTTGAAAGCTGCTGCGTAAATTTCGGCATTTGTGCTGCAACTTGCGATGAATAAATGTCTTCGGCGAGGCGAATCATTTCAATCGGCGTATCTTCAATCGCCGAAGCCGCGACAGTCGCAACTTTAGCACGTAAAGAGGTTACGTCGCCTTTGCCGTCCGGGTGAACGCGGTTCGAGAGAAAAACGACGAAGGTTTGTGAAACGCGGTCAATCCAGACGCTCGTGCCGGTAAATCCGGTGTGTCCGAACGAGCCGAGCGGGAAAAATTCGCCGCGATTCGACGAAAAACTCGTGTTCATATCCCAACCGAGTCCGCGCGTCGCGCCGTCTTCCGAAACGACAATCGGCGCAGTCATTCGGGCGACGGTCTGCGCCGACAAAACTCGCTTGCCGTCCAAAATTCCGCCGTTCAAAAGCATCTGGCAATATCTGGCTAAATCATCGCCGGTCGAAAAAAGTCCGGCGTGTCCGGCAACTCCGCCCATCCGAAAAGCCGTCGGGTCGTGAACTTGTCCGCGCAAAATTTTATCGCCATTTTTTCCGTCAAATTGTCCGCCAAGATAGCTTTGCTGACCTTTAACGTTTTCAGTTGACGCAATTCTTTCTCTTAAACTGTCAGGCAAATCCGGTAAAATTGTTCCAATGTATTTGTTGTTCAAATTAATTACAGGAATCAATCTAGAAAAAAATGTATTCTGCATTTTAAGTGATTGAAACTCTTCAGTCATTGCGAAGTCTACAAAATTTAACTGCAAAGAATCACTTTGAACCTTAAAGGATACTCTATTAATAATCTCGCCAAGCACAATGAAACCAATATCCGAATAAACAAACTTCGTTCCCGACGGCTGGCGCAGTTTTTCTTTTTTTAACGCTTCTAACATTCCGTCGCGTCCCGTCCATTTTTCGCCCAAATCAAAATCGGGACGATAACCGGAAACGTGCGTCAGAAGCTGCTGAATCGTCACTCGTTTGGCGTTTTCGTCCGCGATTTCGGGAATAAATTTGCCGATGGTGTCGTTCAAACGCAGTTTTCCCTGCTCGACGAGAATCATCACGCTCGTCGCCGTCGCAATTGGTTTGGTCAATGAAGCGACATCGAAAATCGTGTCAACTGTCATTTTCTCGACAGTCGGAACAAGTGCGCGATTGCCGAACGCTTTGCGATAAACGATTTTCCCTTTGTGTCCGATGACGACGACCGCGCCCGGAAGTTTTTTCTCGCTGATGTCTTTTGCAACCAAGGCACCAATCTGATTGAGTTTTTCGGCGGACATCCCGACCGTATTCGGCGCGGCAACCGGCAAACCTTGCGCTTTCGCAAAGGCAAAAGGCAAAAGGCAAAAGGCAAAAATAAAAACACAATTAACTATAAACAATTTACTATTTACT
>JALYQJ010000167.1 GCA_030855875.1 Acidobacteriota bacterium | reverse complement strand
GCTCTCGTGGGAAGCCCACAGTTCCTACAAAAACTTGTGCCGAGAACTTGATGAAATTCTCTCACAAGTCGGCTCAAAGTATTACATTACTTTTGCTTAGGTGCTTAAGTTTCGATTGGCAGCGGATTTTCGCCCGTCGTTTGCGAATATATCCGCGCCGCCAGCGCGAGCAACAGGAATATTCCGCTAATGAATTTTAAGGATTGGTTTTTCATAATTGACCACCTCAGCCGACTGGAGCGCGGAGCATCCCCGCTTGCAATGAGCGCGAAGCGTGAAAACGACTCCTGCAACTCGAATTTCAAATAAAATCTAAGAGCGTTGAACGCGAAATCCTCCCGCTACCTTTCGGGATGCTCGATGATAAACGCTTTTTCGCGTTAAAAGACGACGCTCACTGCAAGCGGGACGCTTGCGCTCCAGTCGGTTCTCTCCGGTCGGTTTTGCCTAATTGCAAGTCCGCGCCGTGCAGATGTTGCAGGTTTCTGAATCGGGAATACAAGCGCCGCCGCATTTTTTATATCCCGCATTGCAGCCGCCACTGCCGCCGATTTCCAACTGATTAATTACTCTTTTGTCGCAGCTTGTTTTTTTAGCGATTTTTTCGATTTTGTTACGGGCTTTTTTAGTCGTCGCCCAGCCCTGAAGCGTTACTACGTCACTCTTGACAACGACGTTGACGTGAATTACCTCGCCGCTGTGTTTGACTTCCATTTTGTCATAAATCGCCTTTACGATTTCGGCGTCGGTTCTTGTAGAACAATCGGTTTTCTGTGCCGAAGCCCCGATGCTGCAAAGCAATACCAAACCAAATACCGCTAAAGTCATTTTCATCATTATTATTTTTTTCATTTAAGTTTTCTCCTGTTTTATTTAAAATTCGTCAGCATCGAAAGCAAACTGTAACGCGATTGTTTGCCGAAAAAAATTGAATTATTGTCGGGCGACCACGCCAGACTCGAAAAATAAAGCCGCGAATCGTTATTGTTCGTCAATTTTTTCTCCGCGCCGCCCGCTGCCGGAATCAGCCAGAGATTGTCAATTCCTTCACGACGCGCCGCAAAAGCGATATTTTTGCTGTCCGGCGCGAGATGAACATTATACAAATAAGCGTCTTTTAACACAGATATTTGCTGTGTTTTACCCGTTTCCGTTTCCAGCCGAAGCAGTAAAACTTCCGTCTGCAAACCGCTTGATTCCGAATCTTGGGTTGAAGCCAGTAGAAGTTCCTTACCGCTTTGCGTCCAATTTATTAAACGTAAAAAAGTCCTTTGTTGGGTCATCATTCGGGAATTTTTTGTTTCCGTGTCAATTATCCAAACGCCGTAAGCCGGTTTCCCCGCACTGTTGATTATTTTGGATGTAAATGCGATACGCTTGCCGTCCGGCGACCAAAGCGGACAATAAAAAC
Source organism: Acidobacteriota bacterium (assembly GCA_030855875.1). GTDB lineage: Bacteria > Acidobacteriota > Blastocatellia > Pyrinomonadales > Pyrinomonadaceae > SXVE01. Next base: position 3,858 of record JALYQJ010000167.1, on the reverse strand, counting down.
TTAATTTTGTATCATTATTATCCGTTAATTGCGTATCGTTTGAGCCGTTTGCGCTGACAATCCAAATATTGGATTGCCCGCTTCGTTTGGAAGGATAAACTATCTTAGTATTATCCGGCGACCAACTAAAATAGTTGGCTTGAAGTCGATTGTAAGGCAAAATTGTATTGCCAGCCGCAGCTATATCGTCAGCCGCCAAGTGTTTTTGCCCGCCGTCTGCCGCCCTGATTGTTGAAAGTTGAAATTTATTGTGGATAAAATATGTATAGGCAATTGTTTGTCCGTCAGGCGACCAGACGGGCAAAAAACCCTCGGCAACAAGTTGAACAGGCGACTCATCCGAATTTAGCTTTTTTATTAAAATCGCACCTTTTGAGATTCTGTTGCCCTGACTCAAGTTTTTGATTGATTGATAGGCGATTGTGTTTCCGTCAGGCGAAACATTTGCCCAGAGTTCCGAATCAATGTCCGAAGCGACGATAGATTCTTTTCCGTCCTTCAGATTAACGCTCCAAATATCTGATTCTTCCTTTGCCGAGCCGTATAAAATTTTCGCGCCGTCCGCTGAAACGTCCAGCACAAAACAATCTCTTTCGGCAAACGTAATCTGCTTCGGCGGCGCGGCGTTGATGTCGGTGATGAACATCTGAAAAACGTCGCCAACTAATGCACTGTAAAAAATTCTTTGATTGTCCGTGTGAAAGACCGTGTTTCTAATTTCGTTCGGTGTGCTTAATAATTTTTTCGGCGCGTCGGCGTTCAGGGGTTTTGTCCAAATGCTCCACTCTTCGCCTTCAACCGTCGAATAAGCGATGCGCTGTTCATCGGGCGAAATGCTTATCGAGTCGGCTTTGACGGCGTTTGAGTCAAAATCGGTGACTCTTTTCGTCTGCCCCGAATTAACGTCAATCGCGTAAATATCGTGATTCGATTCGTAGTAAATCAAATCTTTTTTCGACCAGAAGCGCAATACGCTGCTGCCGTCTTCGACCGCTGCAATCATTTTCGGCGAACCGCCGAGAATCGGTATTCGCCAGATGCCCGCTTGATTGCCGCGGGTCGTGAAAAAAGCCAACTCATCGCCGCTCGGCGACCAAATCGGCTGTTCGTTGTTGAATCGGTCTTTGGTAATCTGCACGGCTTCGCCCGAAGCCGTCTGTTTTATCCAGACGTTTCTGCCGCCGGTTTTAGTCGAAGTAAAGGCGATCATTTTGCCGTCGGGCGAAAACGAGCCGACGCTGTAAGATTCGCCCGGCGTACTTGTCCAATTGACGATTTCAGAAGTTTTCAGCGACGCGGCGTCAATCGTTTGGCTACGGTCGTTTCTGCCGAAAAACCACCACGCGCCGCCGAAAATAAACGCGGCAAAAACCAAAATCGAGAGAACATTGAACGCGGAAAATCGTTTGCCTGTGTCAGTTACTACAGTCGTCACAACTTGTCTCGGCATTTCCGCCGTCAGATTCAGATTTTGTTCCGCGCTGTCGGTTACGCGGTCGAGTTCCGCCGAAAATTCCAATTCCCTTTGCAAACTTTTCAAATCAAGAGCTAAATCCTTGACAACCTGATAACGCTCTTCACGGTTTTTCTGCAAAGCCTTCGTGACGATGCGTTCGAGTTCTCCGGGACAATCGGCGACGCATTTCGATAAATGCGGCGCGTCGGTTTTCAAAATCGAAGCGATCACGTCGCTGACCGTTTCGCCCGCAAACGGAACGCGCCCGGTGAGAATCTCGAATATCACCACGCCCAAACTCCAGATGTCCGTTCGCGCGTCAATATCCGCCCGTCCGCGGACTTGTTCCGGTGACATATAAGAAGCCGTTCCGATAATCGTTCCCGGATTTGTCAGGTCGAGTTTTCGGGTCGGGGCTTCAAAATCTTTGATCGTCGTCGGATGCTTTTCGGTTAATTTCGCCAAACCGAAATCGAGAACTTTGGCAAATCCGTCGTCGCGCAGCATTATGTTTTCCGGCTTGATGTCGCGGTGAATGATTCCGGCTGAATGCGCGGCGGCTAACGCGGCGGCAATTTGCGCGGCAATGTCGAGAATTTCGCGCAGATTGAGCGGCTCGCGTATCTGCCGCTGCCGCAAGGTTTCGCCTTTGATGTATTCGGTGGCAATAAAGTGCAGGTTTTGAAAATTTCCGATTTCATAAATCGTCAAAATGTTCGGATGATTCAAAGCGGAAACAGCTTTTGCTTCGCGGATAAATCGGCGCACGCGGGTTTGATCGTTTGAAAAATCGGCGGGCAAAGTTTTGAGCGCGACAAGCCGTTCAAGTTCTGTGTCTTCCGCCAAATAGACTTTGCCCATTCCGCCTTCGCCCAAAAGTTTTTTGATTTTGTAACGTCCGATTTCACTGCCGATAAAGTTTGTCTCTTTTTTCTGTTCGGCAAACATTTCGGCGGCGAGCGATTCGGGCGGCGTGTCTATAAAATCATCAAAGGTTTTGTCAAAAGCGAGCAGAGATTCGACTTCGCGGCGCAACTTCTCGTCCGCGCCGCAAAATTCTTTGAAAAAAGATTCACGCTTGTCGGGCGGAATTTCCAAAGCTGCGTGATAAATATCTTCGATTTGTTTTAGTCTTTCAACTTCCATCAAAAAATGTTAAAGAGTGAAATACCTAAAAATAACTTTGGAGAGAAATCTGTTTGTAATAATCAAAATACTTCGCGTTGCCTATATCTATTTTTACCGGAATAACAAAGCAAAGATTCGACTCCGACAGCGCAACATTCCAATGCCGTTGCAGTTTTCATCTAAAAAAGCGGACGGTTATCGTGTGAACATTGCAGCGCGACCTCGTGCAATTATTTTGTCGGTTGCGCCGGTCGAAGGTCATCTTTCGTAACGAAAAATTCGCTTATAATCTCGTTTCACACAGTATTAACACTTTAGTTTACAGGTTTGGATCGGGTCACATTAAAAGACATTATAATCCCAAAATTTTTAGAATCAACATATATTTTGAGTATGCAGCCACGCAATTATTTTGAATGCCGGATTTCGATTAAAAGTTGTGGCAAAGACGTTCAGCGATCAAGATATTTGGATTTTATGACTAACTCAAAAAAACGATTTTTTAAAATAACTCGAAAAAACAACGGACATTTTTCCAGCGCAGCGAAACTTTGTTGCTCCGGCATCCGTAAATAGTAGACAAACTTGTTCTTGAAACATTCAGTTGCTAAACTGGCATTCAGCCATATTCTAAATATAAAAAGGAGTGTAATTTTATGAAGCGGAAAATCGTTTTGTTCATCGCAGTTTTTGCGTTGTTTATCTCGTTTGCAAATGTCGGAGAAGCCGACAATTTCGCCGTCGGCGCAAAACTCGAAGATTTCAAACTCGCCGACACCGGCGGCAAGGAAAATTCTTTCAATAGTTTGAAGGGCAAAAACGGCACGGTTCTGGTTTTTCTTTCGGCGCCGTGTCCGGTCGTCAAAATCTATAACGAGCGCATCAACCAGATTGCCGCCGATTATGCGGCGAAAGGAATCGCTTTTATCGGCATCAATTCCAACGCGACCGAATCTCTCGAATGGGTCAAATCGCACGCGGCGGAAAATTATAAATTCCCGATGCTGATTGATAAAGGCAATGTTCTGGCGGACAAATTAGGCGCGACCGTCACGCCGGAAGTTTACTACTTCGACGAGAAAAATGTATTGCTTTATCACGGCGCGATTGATAATGATCGTTCGGGCAAAAATGTTTCCGAAAATATTCTCCGCACCGCTTTCGATTCAAAACTCGGCGGCAAGGCGATTGCCAAAACAAAATCCAGCGCGTTCGGCTGCTCGATCAAACGGGTCGAAAAATAAAACATCCTTTGCGAGAAATCAGAACCGTCG
>JALYQJ010000111.1 GCA_030855875.1 Acidobacteriota bacterium | reverse complement strand
GATGCTTTATTACTTTTTATATCAACTCATTTTCAAGCAATACGGCGCGGCGAGCGAATCTTATTTGTTCAAAGGCTTGAACGTCATTCAATACGTCACGTTTCGCACGGCTTGGGCAACGATTACGGCTCTGCTGATTTCACTTCTTTTCGGCGGAAAAGTGATAAAAAAACTGTCGGATTTAAAGGTCGGACAGGAAATCCGTGAAGAACTTTCGGCGGAACATCACGCGAAAAAAGGAACGCCGACGATGGGCGGAGTTTTAATTCTCGGCGCAGTTTTTCTTTCGACGATTCTTTGGGCGCGGCTCGACAGTTTATATCTGTGGCTCGCGCTCGGCGCGACAACGGCTTTCGGAGTTATCGGATTTTGGGACGATTACATAAAAATCGTCAAAAAACGCAGTTTAGGATTGACCGGCTGGCAAAAAATTCTTGGTCAATTGATCACCGCGATTATCGTTTGGGGCTGTCTTTATTATTTCGCTAATTATCCCTGGAATCTGAGTATTCCTTTTTTTAAAGCCACGGCTATTTCAGATTTTCCAAATAGTGTGAGCTGGATTTATTCTCTGCCTTATTTGTTCTTTATCATTTTCGTTCTTTTGGGTTCGTCAAACGCCGTAAATCTGACCGACGGAATGGACGGATTGGCTTCGAGCATTACATTTATTGCAATGTCGGCGTTGACCGCGCTTTGCTACGTTTCGAGCGACGGTCGCTGGTCGTCGTATCTCGACATCACGCACAAACCGGAAGCGGCGGAACTGACGGTTTTTTGCGGCGCGATGGTCGGCGCGAGTCTCGGGTTTTTGTGGTATAACGCGCCGCCCGCGCAGGTTTTTATGGGCGATGTCGGCAGTTTGGCAATCGGCGGTGCGCTTGGAACGGTGGCGATTTTGACGAAACAGGAATTTCTTTTGCCGTTTATCGGCGGCGTATTTATTTTAGAAGCAGCATCGGTGATGCTGCAGGTTTCATATTACAAATTGACAAAAAATCCGAAAACCAAAGTCGGCAAGCGCATTTTTCGGCAAGCGCCGCTGCATCATCATTTTCAACTATCAGGCTGGAAGGAGCCGAAGATCGTGTTTCGGTTTGTGATTATCGGGATACTTTTTGCGCTGTTAAGTTTGTCAACTTTAAAGTTGAGATGAATTTTTAACGCAAAGACGCAGAGGCGCAAAGGCGCAAAGTTTTTATAAAGATTTTCCTTCGCGTCTTTGCGGCTTGGCGACTTTACGTTAATAAAAAATGCAGCTTGAAGGAAGAAAAACTTTGGTGCTGGGAGCGGGAAAATCCGGCATTGCCGCCGCTAAATTTTTGGCGGAACGCGGCGCGACGGTTGCGCTTCACGATAAAAAGCCGGTTGAAGAATGGTCGGACGAAGCGAAATCTTTGAAAGCGCAAAAAGTCGGGTTGATTGACGGAAATCTTCCATCGTGGCTGCTCGATCAGATTGATTTGGTCATCATTTCTCCGGGCGTTCCGACAAATACGATTCCGGCGCGATATGTTGACCGCAAAGACGGCGAGGTTATCGGCGAAGTCGAACTCGCTTACAGATTTACGAAAGGCAGAATCGTCGGTATTACCGGCTCGAACGGCAAAACGACGACGACGACTTTGATCGGCGAACTTTTGAAAAACTCGGAGATTGAAACGCAGATCGGCGGAAATATTGGAACACCTTTGATTGATTTAATTGAAACTTCAACGGAAAACGGCTGGACGGTTTGCGAGCTTTCGAGTTTTCAACTTGAAACGATAAAAGATTTTCGCCCGAACGTCGGAATTTGTTTGAACGTCACGCCGAATCATCTCGACCGTTACGATTTGTTTTCGGACTACGCCGCCGCGAAGCATCGTCTGTTTATGAATCAAACCGCCGATGATGTGGCGATTTTGAACGCCGACGATGAAATTACAGCGAGTTGGGCGAAAGGTTTGAAGGCGAATGTAGTTTTGTTTAGCGCGAAAAAAGAATTGGAAGAAGGTTTGTTTTTGCGCGGGCGCGATTTGGTTTGCCGGAGCAGCGGCAAGGAAAAAGTTTTGACGACGCGCGACGAGATTTTCCTGCGCGGTCTGCACAATGTCGAAAATGTTTTGGCTGCTTTTGCTGCCGGACTCGCGTGCGGAGCGTCGCCTGATTCGATGCGCGAAACGGTGAAAAATTTTCAGGGCGTGGAGCATCGGATCGAATTTGTCGCCAAAATCGGCGGCGTAGATTTTTACAACGATTCAAAAGCGACTTCGGTTGCCGCGACCTTAAAGGCTCTCGAAGCGTTATCGGAAGAAGCCGGAAAAATCGTTTTGATTTTAGGCGGACGCGGAAAAAACGCGCCGTATCAGCCGCTTGTAAATTTGGTAAAGAGTAAAGTCCGGCGGCTCGTTCTAATCGGTGAAGACGCGGAAAATATCAGCCGTGAACTCGGCAAAGCGGCGGAAATCATTCGCGCCGCGACGATGGGCGCGGCGGTCGAGAAGGCGTTTCAGTCGGCGAAAAGAGGCGATTCGATTTTGCTCGCTCCGGCTTGTGCCAGTTTTGATATGTTTGAAAGCTACGAAGAACGCGGAAAGATTTACAAAAGAAAAGTTTTGCAGTTACTGGATATTCATAAGACGCACGATTGAGAAATGGAAAAAAAACTCCGCACAGATTGGTTTTTATTTGCGATTGCCGCCGGACTTGCGATATTCGGCGCGTTGATGGTTTATTCCGCCTCGGCGATGATCGCGCTCAACGAAACCGAGGGCGCGAGCCAATTCACGTATTTTTATAAACAGCTCGGTTTTACAATGTTCGGATTGTTCGTAATGTATGTCACGAGCCGGATTGATTATCGTTTATATCAAAACAAAACTTTCGTTTACGGGATTTTAATACTAACCGTCGTGCTTTTGATGTCGGTTTTTGGATTCGGCGCGATAAACGGCGCAAGGCGTTGGATCAGACTTCCGGGTATTTCGTTTCAGCCGTCGGAAATCGCAAAAATCGCGCTGCCGATTTTTCTCGCGTATTTTCTGACGAAAAACGAAAAAACAGTCGGTGATTTGAAAGAAACGGTCGCGCCGTGTCTGGCGATTTTAGCGGTTCTGGGCGGTTTAATTCTCGCTGAACCTGATTTGGGAACGACAATCGTGCTGTGCGCCGTTTTTGTGACGGTTTATTTTGCGGCGGGCGCAAAACTGACGCATCTTGCAACAGTCGGCGCGGTGATGCTTTTCGGCGGAGTTTGTGCGCTGGTTTTCGCGCCGTGGCGCGTGGCGCGGTTGATTGCGTTTCTTGATCCGTGCGCCGAAGAAAATCGCGCCGGAGCCGGCTATCAGGTTTGCCAATCGCTTTACGCCATCGGTTCGGGCGGTGTTTTGGGCGAAGGTTTTGCCAAAGGTCAGCAGAAACTTTTTTATCTGCCGTATCCGCATTCAGATTTTATTTTTTCGGTTGTCGGCGAAGAACTCGGGCTTTTCGGTACATTGGCGATTGTCATTGCGTTCGGACTTCTTTTGTGGCGCGGAACAAGAACTGCACTGCTCGCGCCCGACCGATTCGGAACGCTTTTGAGCATCGGAATTATCACCGGAATCATCGTTCAGGCGTTATTTAATATCAGCGTCGTGATTTCGATTTTACCGGCAAAAGGAATTCCGCTGCCGTT
>JALYQJ010000062.1 GCA_030855875.1 Acidobacteriota bacterium | reverse complement strand
GTCTGACGCTGCTGGTCAATGTTCTGGTAATGGGCGGCGGCGTTTCGCTCGCGCTTTTATATGTCGGCGACGCGCAACTTGCAGCTTCGATCTGGGGTGCAATTTATCTAATTTATCTCGAACTCGCCATCCTGACGGCAATCGCCACTTTGTTTTCATCGTTTTCATCGCCCGCGCTTTCGGCTCTTTTAACATTCTTCATTTTCATCATCGGACATTTCAGCGCGTCGCTCCGTGATTTCGCCCAAAATCTCGATTCGTCCGCCGCCAAAATGTTTTTCGAGATTCTTTATTATTTCCTACCGAACCTTTCTTTTTTCAGTTTTATCACCAACACCGCCAACAACGGTTTTCCGCCAACTGCAACGCTCGTCGGCGCATTTCTTTACGCCGTCGTCTACATTTCGATTTTGCTCGTCGCCGCCGTTATGATTTTCAGCCGTCGGAACTTTAAGTAAATTTTAATACAAAGGCGCGAAGAATATATTTCGCTATGAAAAATCTGACCAAAACTTTAATTTCCATCACCGCTATCATTATCGGCTTTGGGCTGACTTTTGTTTTGAGTAATTTTCTGGAAAAAAATCGTCCGCCGCTGCCCGAAGGAATCGAAGACGCGGATATGGTCGTGCAGACTTCCAAATTAAAAGGTTACGCTCTCGGATTTGAAGGTTTGATTGCCGATTGGTATTGGATGAAATCTTTGCAGTATGTCGGCGATAAAATTTTTAACAACAAGCAAAATCTCAATCTCGAAGATTTGACCGCGCTCAATCCGCGTCTGCTTTATCCTTATTTGGACACGGCGACGACGCTCGATCCGCATTTTACCGAAGTTTACGCTTACGGCGCGGTTATTCTTCCCGCGATTGACCGCGAACAGGCTGTTAAATTAACCGAAAAAGGAATCGCTGACAACCCGGACGAATGGCGGCTTTATCAGCATTTAGGCTATATTTATTGGCGGCTCGAAAATTACGAGAAAGCTGCGGAAGTTTACTCCCGCGGTGCGACCGTCAAAGATGCTCCCTCGTTTTTACGCGCGATGTCGGCGCGAATGAAAACGCAGGGCAACGACCGCGAAACCGCCCGCGCCATTTACGCCCAGATGTTTCGGGAAGCGCAGGACGATCAATCGCGCGAAGCCGCCGAAATTCGTCTTCTCGAACTCGATTCGCTCGACGAACGCGACGGAATTAATCAGGCTTTGAAGGATTTTCAGGTTAAAAATAATCGCTGCGCCGAAAACTGGAATGAGCTTCTGCCGTTTCTCACAAAAATTAAAATCCCTAACAACCGCGATTTTCGGCTCGACAAAGCCAAAAACGTCGTTGACCCATCCGGTGCGGCTTACATTTTGGATGTAAATATTTGCGAAGTGACGCTTGATTTTGAAAAAACAAAAATTCCACGCCGGTAATTTTTTTGTAAACGATTTATTTTACCGGAGTAATAATAAAGTTGTCGGCTGGACAGAATTTATATGAAACACATCATCGAGATCGAAAATTTATCGAAGGATTACGAAGTCGGTTTTTGGAAAAAGAAAAAAGTCCGCGCACTCGACGGTTTGAATCTGCAAGTCGAAGGCGGACAGATTTTCGGTTTTCTCGGCGGCAACGGCGCGGGCAAAACGACGACAATTAAAATTTTGATGAGTTTGATTTACCCGTCCGAAGGAAACGCGAAGATTCTCGGACGCGATATTTCCGATGTCAAAATGCACCAGACAATCGGTTACTGCCCGGAAAATCCGTATTTTTACGATTATCTGACCGCCCGCGAATTGATGAATTATTTCGGCGAACTTTTTGGTCTGGATTCCGCCAGTCGCAAGCTAAAAAGCGAAGAACTGCTCGCCAAAGTCGGACTCGACGAAAAAGACTGGAACAAACAGCTCAGAAAATTTTCAAAGGGAATGCTTCAGCGCGTCGGACTCGCGCAATCTTTAATCAACGACCCGGAAATCGTTTTCCTCGACGAGCCGATGAGCGGACTCGATCCGATTGGACGGCGCGAAATCCGCGAGTTAATCGCCGAATTGCGCGAACAAGGCAAAACCGTCTTTATGTCAACGCATATTTTGTCCGACATCGAAGC
>JALYQJ010000024.1 GCA_030855875.1 Acidobacteriota bacterium | reverse complement strand
GCGTGACGATTGCGATGGACGATATATCCTTGCCGCTGCCGCCGATGCAAACGCCGGATTTGCGGCAGACGATGCTCGAAGTCGTGCTCGATATGTGCGCGGCGAACGGCGTGGACGACGTGCATTTAATTGTCGCCAATTCCTTGCACCGCAAAATGACGGCGTGGGAAATGGAGCGAATGGTCGGCTCGACGATTTTTAACGAATTTTATCCAGACCGTTTTTATAATCACGACGCGGAAGACGACGAAAATCTGATAAAAATCGGCGAAACGCGCCACGACGAACCGCTGCGAGTCAACAAACGCGCCATCGAAAGCGATATTTTGATTTATCTGAATCTCAATCTCGTGCCGATGGACGGCGGGCATAAATCAGTCGCCGTCGGGCTTTGCGATTACGAAAGTTTGCGCCAGCATCACGACCCGCAGACGATTCGTGATTCGGATTCTTATATGGATCCGCCGAAATCGGTTTTGAATCACAAGGTTATCAAACTCGGAAAATTGGTTGACGAACATTGCAACGTCTTTCACATCGAAACGGCTATTAACAATAAAATGTTTCCCGAAGGCTACGACATTTTGACCAGAAACGAAGACGAATTTTCGTTTATGGACAGAATGAAATGGGAAACGATGAAACGCACGTTCGGCAATCTGCCGCGCGGCGCACGTCGGAAACTGCTGCACAAAATTCCCGCGCAGTACGAATTAATCGGCTGTTTTGCGGGCGAAACGGAAAAGGTTCACGAAAAGATTTTGGAATTAAATTACCGGCAATACGAAATTCCCGTCAAAGGTCAGTGCGACATTTTGATTTCGGGTATTCCCGACATTTCGCCGTATAACGTCTATTCCGCGCTGAATCCAATTCTCGTGCAGGTGATGGCTCTCGGCTATCACTTCAATATGTATCGCAACAAACCGCTGCTGCGGAAAGGCGGCGTGATGATTATCACGCATCCGTGTTTCGACGAATTCGACCCGAAATTTCACCCGTCGTATATCGAATTTTTCCACCGCCTTTTGCCCGAATCGCGCGACGCATTCTACCTACGCGAAAAATACGAACGCGAATTCGCCGAAAATCCCGCCTACGTCGAAATGTATCGGCGCGGCAACGCCTATCACGGAGCGCACGCCTTTTTTATGTGGTATTGGGGCGAAAACGGTCGCCAGCACGTCGGCAAAGTCATCGTCGCCGGCGCGGAAAATGCCCACGTCCCCGCGATGCTCGGATGGGAACGCGCCGATAATCTGACTGAAGCGATTGCGATGGCGCGTTCGTATCAAGGCAGAAACGCGGAGATTACGATGCTGCATCAGCCGATTATCGGGCTTTGTAATGTGAGCGATTGATGCGGTCACAAATTGTGATGAGTTGAAAATTATGGCAAATAAAGAAAATCAAGAAACGAATTTGATTGTTTTCGATGAAATTGAAAATAAAATCTACAACATTCGCGGTGAGCGAGTGATGCTTGATAGCGACTTGGCTGAAATTTATGGTGTGGAAACCAGAGTGTTAAAACAAGCCGTGCGCCGTAATCTGCATCGGTTTCCGACAGACTTTATGTTTGAACTAACGCTCGAAGAATTACGCGGCTTGGAATCTTTAAGGTCACAGCTTGTGACCTTAGACGCTGAAGAATCAAAACGCGGGAAATACGGTAAATATACTCCGTTCGTTTTTACCGAACACGGCGCGGTGATGCTGGCAAGCGTTTTGAAAAGCCCGACAGCGATTGAAGCAAGTCTTCAAGTTGTGCGGGCGTTTGTGCGCTTGCGAACGATTTTGACGGAACATAAAGAACTTGCCGAAAGAATCGAAAAACTCGAAAAACAATTTGTCGTTCACAACAAGAATTTTAAAGTGGTTTTCGATATGCTTCGACCTATTCTCGTTCTTGACACGAAAGAAAAACAGCAAATCGGATTTGTCGAAGAAAAGAAAGGAAAATCAAAACAATGAGCCAAGAACTGCAATTAGGAAAATACGAATTTATTACATATAAGTTTGACGACGAATACGAAAAGTTGTTGAAAGAATTGGAATTGCTGTCTTTGAATGACAAAGAACGCGAGAAAAGACGCAAAGAAATTCTTAAAAGATTGGCGAATTTCAAACGAAATCAAAATGCTGCATCAGCCAATTATCGGACTTTGTAATGTGTCAGATTAGAAATGATTAAAATTGAATTAACCGAACCAAATAAATCAACCTGTGAATGTTGTAATAAGGAAACAACAAACCTCACTCGGTTTGTTTATAACGAAGAAGGTGCTTTTGCAATTTACTATGCAGCTTTTTCCAGCGGACATTTGGAAGACGGCATCATTGGAGTAATAAGCCTTGGCGATTGGGACGAGGATGAAGTTTCACCAAATCGCGTCGCCTTTGCTTTTAGATTGTGGCAGGACGAAAACAATCATAACGTTACGATCACCAACGCAAACGAATCGCCTTGGCATAATACTAAAATTATTGGTAGGAAATTAACCAGAGAAGGAGCTTTAAGCCATTCTTGGATAAAGGATGTTTTTCATATAACTGACCACATGGTTACGGATGACAATGAAATTAAAGCATTTCTTGAAGGCGAAACAATTCATTAAGTTTTCAATTTGTAAAAATGAAATTATCACCAACCGAAATTTTTAAGGGTAAAAAGATTTTCTTTATCGGCGGCACGGGCTTTGTCGGTAAAGTGACGCTTTCGATGCTGCTGCATAATTTTCCAGACATCGGGCGAGTTTATACAACCGTGAGAGCCAGAGATGCGAAGGAATCAGAGATTCGTTTTTGGACGAGCATTGTTACGTCGCCGACGTTCGACCCGCTGCGCGAGAAATACGGCGACGGGTTTGAAGCGTTTATTCGCGCGAAGGTTGTTCCGGTGAACGGCGATGTCGGGAATGAATTTCTCGGTCTTGATGAAAGAGAGGCGAAAAAGATAATGCGCGATTGCGACGTTATTATTAACGGCGCGGGGAATGTGACTTTTAATCCGCCGCTTGAATCTGCATTAAGAACAAACGTCGTCGGGTCGAATAATATCTTGAAGATGGCGCGGATGATGAAGCGTCCGGGGTTGGTTCACGTTTCGACTTGTTTTGTGGCGGGGAAACGAAGCGGGACGATTTGGGAGAATGAGCCGGTCGTTGGATATTTTCCCAGAAAAAACGAACTCGTCGGGACAGTTTTTGATGTCAACAAGGAAATCGAAGACTGCGCGAGATTGTCGGAGCAGGCGAGACAAGAGGCGACCGACGCGGTGCAGATTGCGAAGTTTCGTGAACAAGCCAGAGAAAGATTTGTCGAGGAAGGACGCGACCCGGACGATGAGGACGAATTGAAATCGGCGATTTTCCGCGAGCGGAAAATGTGGATTCGGGAACGCACGACCGAACTCGGTTCGGAGCGGGCGGATTATTGGGGCTGGACGAATATCTACACTTACTCGAAATCGCTCGCCGAACAGATTATCGCCAAGCAAGACGACATCGTGAAGATTTTGGTGCGTCCGTCGGTCGTCGAATCGGCTAACGAATATCCGTTTGCCGGTTGGAACGAAGGTTTTACGACGACCGCGCCG
>JALYQJ010000008.1 GCA_030855875.1 Acidobacteriota bacterium | reverse complement strand
GGGTCAGCAGTTCAAGTCTGCTACTGACTACCAATTTTATTTTTGATAAGATGCTTACAAAGAACTTTGCATTTTTTGGACGAACTACTACGACGCGCTAAACGCAGCGCGTAATTTCGGCGTTTTTTCATTTTATAAAAAAGAACGCTAAGGCAAAGTCGCTCTTATCGGATCAAATCTTTTTAGTGGTAGTTAATTGTTAATCGTTAAGTTGTTTAATCGTTAATTGATACGCAGATTTGAAGGCGGTTTTGCTTTTCAAATATTTTGTCGTATGAAATTCAATTGAGCATTAAGCAGTAACTTTTAACAAATATATGAGTGAATTAAACTTAAAATTCGGCGAAATCGTCCGTCAGATTCCCGCGCCCGCGCTTGTTTCCGACGCTTTGAAAGCGTTTGACCGCGACGCGGCGAAAAAAGCTCTGGCGGCGAAAATCAACGGCGAGGAAGTTGATTTGAATAAGCAGATTGCGGCGACGGACGAAGTTTTGTCTATCGAACCGATTCTGCCCGAATCGCGCGACGGCTTGGAATTGCTTCGCCACTCGACCGCACATTTATTGGCGGCGGCGGTTTTGGATTTATTTCCCGGCACGAAACTCGGTGTCGGTCCTGCGCTGATGGAAGATGCGCGTTACGGTTTTTATTACGACGTGATCGCGCCGCAGACTTTGACCGAAGCCGATTTGCCAATTATTGAAAAGCAGATGCGCCGGATTGCCGGAAAAAATCTGCCGTATCGCCGCGAAAACGTCAGCAAATCCGACATTATCAAGATTTTTACCGAACGCGACGAGCCTTTAAAATGTGAATTAATCACGGAAAAGGTTGCAGAAAGTTCCGAAGCGAGCATTTATTATATTGATAATTCGCCGTTTATTGATTTTTGTCTCGGTCCGCACGTTCCGCACACCGGAAAAATAAAAGCGTTCAAATTGCTTGCGCTTTCCGGCGCGTATTGGAAAGGCGACGCGGCGAATCAGCAAATGCAGCGCATTTACGGAACTGCTTTTGCAACTCAGGAAGAACTCGACGGCTGGCTCAAACAGCGCGAAGAAGCGGAAAAACGCGACCATCGCCGTTTGGGAAAAGAACTCGATCTTTTTTCGATTCAGGACGATTACGGTCAGGGAATGATTTTCTTTCATCCGAAAGGCGGCGCGATTCGTGTCGAGATGGAAAATTATCTGCGCGACCAACTGCAGAAACGCGGTTACGGAACGGTTTTCACGCCGCATATCGCCAAACGGCAGTTGTGGCAAACTTCCGGTCACGAGGAAAATTACGCCGATAATCTGTTTGAGCCGATTGGACTTCCCGAATGGTTTAACGAAGAAACGGAATTCCGTCTGAAACCGATGAATTGCCCGTTTCACATCGGAATTTACAAATCGCACCCGCGTTCGTATCGGGAATTGCCTTTAAGATATGCCGAACTCGGAACGGTTTATCGCGCCGAACTTTCGGGAACGCTGCACGGACTTCTGCGCGTTCGCGGTTTTACGCAGGACGACGCGCATATTTTCTGTATGCCCGAACAGGTTGAAACGGAAGTCGGAAATTGCGTTGATTTTGCTTACGACGTTTTTAAAACTTTCGGTTTCGATAAATTCAAAGTCGAACTTTCCGTGCGCGGTGCGGCGGAAAATAAAGGCTTTTTAGGTTCGAGCGAAGATTGGGCGAATGCCGAAAACGCTCTGGTCAATGCTTTGAAAGCACGTGATATTTCTTACGAACGCATCGAAGGCGAAGCGGCGTTTTACGGTCCGAAAATTGACATTAAAGTCGAAGATTCAATCGGACGACTCTGGCAATTATCAACCGTGCAGTTCGATTTTAATTTGCCGGACAGATTCGAGCTTGAATTTGTAGACGAACATAACCAAAAGGTGCGTCCGGTGATGGTTCATCGCGCTTTGTTCGGTTCGGTCGAAAGATTTTTCGGCGTGTTAATCGAACATTACGCCGGAGCGTTTCCGTTCTGGCTCGCGCCCGTGCAGGTTGCGGTTTTGCCGATTACCGACCGCATCAACGAATACGCCGAAAAAGTGGCGGGCGAATTAAAAGAAGCCGGATTCCGCGTCGAGGCAAACACGAAATCCGAAAAAATCGGCGCGAAAATCCGCGACGCGCAAATCAACAAAGTTCCGTTTATGGTCGTTTTAGGCGACAAAGAATTGGAAGAAGGAAAAATTGCAATTCGTGAACGAAAGCAAGGCGACATCGGACAAATGACGCTCGCAGAATTTATCGAAACGGCGCGGAAATTAAAAGAAACCCGCGCATTGACGAACGGCTGAGTTCGTTGAGTTTGTTGAAAGTTCATTGAGTTCGTTGAGACAAAGGAATTTCTTTTTTCTCTCAATAAATTCAACGAACTTTCAACAAACTCAATGCACCATTAACAAAGGAGGCGAATATCGCTAGAAAGTTTAATAACAAAAATCGCAGCCGGTTTAGAGAGCCGTTGCACCGCACAAATGAGCGCATTCGCGTTCCGTCAGTGCGCGTAATTGATGAAGACGGCGAACAACTCGGCGTAATGGACGTGCGCGACGCAGTTCAAAAAGCGCGTGAAATGGGCATTGATTTGGTAGAAATTGCGCCGAACGCAAAACCGCCCGTGTGCCGCATTATTGATTACGGAAAATTTCTCTACGAAGAAAAAAAGAAAACCGCCGAAGCTAAGAAAAAGCAAGTTACAGTTGCGGTTAAAGAGCTTAAATTTCGTCCGGGAACCGACGACCACGATTATGATTATCGGATGAAACACGCCAGAGAATGGCTCGGCGAAGGCGATAAAGTGCGGGCGGCAATCGCTTTTCGCGGACGCGAAATGACGCACCGCGAACTCGGCTCGAAAATTTTAAAAAGACTGACCGCAGATTTAGCAGACATTGCGGATGTCGAGGTTTTTCCGAAAATGGAAGGCTATCAAATGTTTACGATTTTAGTTCCGAAAAAAACTAAATGATTTAGAGAATAGAAAATATCAGGAAGTGAATGAATTTCTGTTCACAATTTATTATTAACAAGGAGTATTTATGCCAAAACTTAAAACACACAAAGGCGCGGCGAAGCGTTTTCGTTCGACTGCCAGCGGCAAATTTAAACGCGGTCATTCGCACGCGCGTCATATTTTGACGAAGAAAACTTCAAAAAGAAAACGCAACTTGGATATTGATGCGTTGGTTTCCGACGGCGATCAAAAGCGGGTTGAAAGAATGCTGCCGTATGGAAGAAATTAAAAATTAAAAATGCAAAATTAAAAATTAAAAATTCGACAATTTTTCATTTATAACTTTTAATTTTTAATTTTCACGACTAAGGAGTGAAGGAATGCCAAGAGCAAAACGTGGGAATAAGCGCACCGAGAAGCGCAAAAAAATATTAGCTTTAGCCAAAGGCTATCGCGGAACGAAATCGAAACTGTATCGTTCAGCCAAGGAATCGGTTGAACGCGCATTGAACTTTGCCTATACGGGCAGAAAGCTGAAAAAACGCGATTTTAGAAAATTGTGGATTGTCCGCATCAACGCGGCTTGCCGTCTGAACGAAATGAAATATTCGCAGTTTATGCACGGCTTAAAACTCGCCGGAGTCGAACTCGACCGCAAAGTTTTAGCCGATTTAGCTGTCAAACAGCCCGAATCATTTGCAACATTAGCCGGACAAGCCAAAGACGCAATCAGCAATAATCAGCAGCAAGCGGCAGCTTAAAGTCAAACCGTTGGAATTCGGACACAGGCAGATGTTATTTTCAGCGTTTGCCTGTGTCAATTTTATTTAAATGATTAAAGGCTTACGAACCGCAATTTATAAAGTCGGCGATTTGGAACAGGCGAAAAAGTGGTATTCCGGCGTTCTGAACCTTGAGCCTTATTTCGACGAGCCTTTTTACGTCGGCTTTAACGTCGGCGGATTTGAACTCGGACTCGACCCTGATGTTGAAGACCTAACCGCCGGAAATAATACGCTTGTTTATTGGGGCGTGGAAAATACGAAACAGTCGTTTGAAGAATTATTGAGCAAAGGCGCAACCATTCATTCCGCGCCGCAAAATGTCGGAGGCGAAATCGTCGTGGCGAGTGTCTTTGACCCGTTCGGAAACATCTTCGGAATTATCGAAAATCCCGAATTCAAAATTGAAACCATAGAATAGCTTTATGTCGGAAGAGAGAAAACAAGTTGAGCAAATCCGCGAAGCGTTCGAGCAAGAATTCGGACGCTTTGCTCATTTACGCGGTCAGGAAATCGGTGGTTTGAATTTAACTGATGCCGAAAATTTCATGCGCGAAATCGGCGAACTGAAAACCAACCACACTGGCAAAAAGTCGGAACTCGCCAACTCGAAAAAGTTAATCGGACGAGTCGCGCCTGAAGAACGCGGCGCGTTCGGCTCATTTGTGCAATCAATCGAACGCGAAATCACAACGGCGATTGAAGAAGCGGAAAGCAATCTCAAAAACTTCATCGCCGATGTAAAAATCGAACGCGAAAGATTGGACGTAACTTTGCCCGGCACTCGACAGCGTGAAGGTCATCTGCATCTTTTGACGATTCT
>JALYQJ010000572.1 GCA_030855875.1 Acidobacteriota bacterium | reverse complement strand
ACATCAATCCGCCGCGCTGATTTTTATTCAAAATTCAAACCGACTTGCGCGTCCGATTTAGTCTTTTGCGCCCGTTTCGTCACTTCTTCCATTAGCGGCAAATTCATTCGCACACCGTCTAAGATTTCCTGAAGGGTGACGATTTGCAGTTTGTCGAAGGCGGCGAAGTTTTCGGGTTTGAAAACTCCGGCAGCTTTCGCTTCCTGAATCATCGGCTTTGTCGCTTTGTTGCGTGTGATTAAAATTCCGCAGGCGGCGTTTTCGCGTTCGACTACTCCGCGTCAATCTCTGATTACTGCCGCGTTGACATTGCCCGATTTGACGGAAATCAATACGGGCAAAACTTCGTCTTTCGATTTGCGCGTGTAGGCAACGCCGTCAATGCCTTTGTCCGCGCCTTTTTTCTCGTTAATCACGGCGCGATTGTCCGAATAGGTGAGAATGCCCATTTTTCAAATTCTTTGCGAACGCGGTCGTCCTTTTTATGAATCAGCGCGTCAACCGATTTCAATTCTTTCTTCAGTTTCTGAAATTTCAATTGGGTATTTTTCATTTAATAATTCTTTAAATTTAGCCCAGAAAATAAATCTATACATTTTAGCCGAAAAAAAGTAAACGTATACTTGTCTGTTGTCAGAATTTAACGCAATTTGCCTATCTAATAATCCAATGCTAAATAATTCCGACGTTAAATCAGGTGTATGAAATGAAAAATGCTGTAAATCATTCTTTTGGAGTTCAGATGCTTGCTTGGTGATTTCTCCAATATTGTAAAGGTAGCTTTCTATTTTCCAATGATCATATTGCGTATTAGCATTAGCAAAAGAGCAGAGCAAATCTATCAAGGAAATTTTTATCAAATAATATTGAGCAACTTTGCCAGGATATTGTTTTCCGCCCTGTTCAGTAAATGTATTTTCGTACATAGTTCCTGCAAAATCTAAACTCCTGTTTAGATTTTTATATATATAATTAAATTCTCCTTCCTCTTGACTACTAAAAACAGAAGTATTTCCTTCTTTGATTTTTTGTATTTCCAACTCAAGTTCAAGACGACGATTTCTTTCCGATAAAACCGCGTTTTCTAAGTTTCGTTCTAAAAAACTTCGCCAAATTTCCGCAATAATTGATGGCAGAATTTCGTGGTAGTTTTCTTCATTCCAAACACGACATTGCAATGTCTGAATATCAATCCTTAGCTTTGGTCTTGTTGCATCTTCGTCAACATAAGGTAAAAAAGCGATTTTGCTGTCAGACAAACGACGTAGAATTGCAGAATCAACTTCTTTTGCAACCATTTCAGAACTTAAGGAATTATCGGTAAAGTAAGCAAGAATAGCATCGCAGGTTGGAATTCCATCTTCAAATATAGCTGACATCCAAGGTTGACCATCTCTGATTTCATTTTGGTCACGCCAAGAATCAATCTGACATCTCCTCAAATCGCTTTCGACTCTCTCAATAAACGCTATATCTCTTCTAGCGTGTGAGAGAAAAACGCGGGGCTTATTTATACGTTCTCTCATAACTTCAATTCTTTATATCATTCTCAAATAATGCGATGCCGTCGGCTCTAATGCGCGGTGAATTTCGGCGATGCGGACGGTCATCGAAACCAGATAGGCGAACAACGCGCCTTTGCCGAGAACTTTCTCCAAACCGTTTATTAGCGCGATTGACTGCTGCGTCTGCACGCCGTTTTTATTCGTCAGAATCTCGTCGAAACATTCGTTGGCGTGGTCGTTCCACGTCCACGTATCAACAAACGCCTGCGCCTGTGCGCGGTCTTCCTGCCCGATGTTGTTGTAAATCTGATTGTAATTGCGCTTGGAATTAAACGGCGGGTCAATATAACAAAGGTCAACCGTTTCATCACGAACGAATTTGCGAAGAATGTCGAGATTATCGCCGTAGTAGAGTTTGTTCATTTAATGTTATTTTTTAACCAGCGGACTGCTGTGAAAAGCTACCGGCTCCCAGCGTCCTTTGCGTTTTAGGAAGGTGGTCGTGTAGCGAAAATCGACTTTTACGTCTGCACCGACGGCGACGACGTAGCGGGCGCGGACAATTGCCGTCTTGCCATAGAGGTCTGCCTTTTGATCGTAATCCGTGATGGTGAAATCACCGGGATTTTTTTTAAGGGCGGCGATGTATTCGTCTTTGGTCAGCACCTCGCCGTCCTGAAAAGTTATCACAAGGTCGTCGGGCAGCATTTTGTCGAGCGCGGCGATGTCGTGTTTGTTGGAGAGATTTGCCCAATCAGTCATATATTGAATCAGCTTTTGCGCGTCGGCGTTTGTTTTTTCAAAAGGCTCGGTTTTTTTCTGGCTGAATGCGGCGGTCGTCGCGGCGATGGTTAAAAGGGCAATGATTAGTAGTTTTTTCATAGTTTTATTGTTCGGGCGGAGATGATGTTGTAAATATGATTGTAGTTGCGCTTGGAATTCGGCGGCGGGTCAATATAACAAAGGTCAACCGTTTCGTCGCGGACGAATTTACGCAGGATGTCGAGATTGTCGCCGTAAAAGAGTTTATTCATATAGTTTAATTTTTACTGTAAACCAAACCAGCCGCGCAGAGATTTATCCAGACTTTCCGAATCTGCAGCGGCTAATGTTCCGACTGTTTTGAAAACGAGTTTTTCGTGAATCGTGAAAACACCGCGCTTGAGAGCCGTCGGCACATTTAATTCGGCATTCTGCCATTCAACTAAAACGAATTCACCCGCCATCAGCGAATGTATTTTGCTTGTCAGCGCGACGATAAACAAATCTTTTGAAGTATGCGGCGAGTTGACGACGACAGCCGGACGAATTTTGAGATTCGTCAAATCCGAAAACGGGTAACGGACAAGAACTACGTCATTTTTTAAGAAGTTCGGCATAAACGTCGTCTTCTTCGTTGTTCCAGATTTCGTCTAATGAACTTTCACTCGCCGACAGCCAGAATTCGTTTCCTTCTTCCGCCAGCAAAGTTACCAGTGCTTTTGTTCCATCAGGAATTTCAATGTTTTCCAGCGGAATGATTTGTCCGTTTTGCACAATGGCTTCGATTGTATTGAGCATTTCATTTCTCCTTCTGCAAATTAGCTTAATATGACATCAAATTTACTGACAATCAATATGTCGGCTTTTGCAAACCTGATTGTAATCACGCTTAAAATTAAACGGCGGGCATCGCTAAGGTAAACAGTTTCGTCGCGGACGAGTTTGCGTAAAATGTCGAGATTGTCGCCGTAAAGAAGTTTATTCATCGTGAAATTTGTCAGGCTATTTTATGAAATACGGAAAACATAGCAAACTTAAACATAAAAAGAAAAGAAAAAAGCAAAAGTAAAAGAAAATGTTGAAAACTCTGTGCGAATGATATTTTGAAAATCTCGCAGCAAAAATAAATACAAACAAAAAGAATTGGTGAAACTGCGACATCTCACCAATTCTTTTTAAAGGGCATTATTTTTCAATCAGTATTGATAAACCGAAGAAACCGGAATATCGCCGGCAATTCCAAATTCTACCTCTCTGTATTGTTGGTTAGAACTTTGAATAACATACCACTTGCCGTTGCTTTGGCGAAAAACGGCAATATCCGTGCGCCCGTCGCCGTCGTAATCGCCCGGCTGCGGCGCGTCGGCGGCAAGTCCGAAATACTCATACCTGAATGAATTGCTTCTGCTTTGGAGAATATACCAGACACCGCCGCGATAAACCGCAATGTCGGATTTGCCGTCGCCGTCATAGTCGCCCGGAACGGTTTTATCATCCGCCAAACCGAATTGTTGATACCTGACTGAAGAATCTCGGCTGTTCAGGATAATCCAAAGTCCGGCACGATAAACGGCAATGTCGGCGCGACCGTCGCCGTCATAGTCGGCGGGAACCGGGCGGTCGGTGCTGATTCCGAATTTGATTGCGCTGAATTGGCTTTGTGCCGTCAGAGTGCGGCGAATATACCAGATTCCGGTTGAAGGGCGGTAAACCGCAATATCGGTTCGCCCGTCTCCGTCATAATCGTTCGCCACCGGAATATCGCCGGCGATTCCAAATCCTACGACAAACAAACGATTGACGGAACTGCGGAAAATGAGCCAGTTTCCATTGGAAGGTCGAAAGACGGCATAATCGCTAACGCCGTCACCGTCAAAATCGCCGGATACGGGAATATCTGTGCTGCTGCCGAATTGCTGACTTTTTTGACTTCCCGTATCGCTGTTTCGGACGAACCAGGTCGCGGTCGAGGGTCTAAAGACTGCAAAATCCGTTTTTCCTTCACCCGTATAGTCGGTTTTCGTCACCGCTTCCAAACACGAATTAGTTATCAGGGAAAAGCTATTGCCGCCTCGATTGGCTGTTACCAATTCGGTTCGACCGTCGTTATTGAAATCGCCGACAGCAAGCGATTCCGGTTGAATTCCGGCGAGAAAATTACTTGCCTGAGAGAAATTTCCGTTTCCGATATTCGATAGAACCGAGTAAGAATTTGAACTCCGATTAACGACTATCAAATCGAGCCGTGAATCATTGTTAAAATCACCAGTCGTTATCGCTCTGGCGTTCAATCCGACGACGTATGAAACCGGCTGAGCGAATCTGCCGTTTCCGACACTCAGACCGACAACAACCGATGACAATGAACCGAAGTTGTTGAACGAACTGATAACCGCCACATCCGACATCGAATCACCGTTAAAATCACCGCTTGTAATCGCAACCGGACCATTGACCGGAATGCTTTCATTGACTTGCGAAAAAGTTCCGTTTCCGCTGCCGAGCAGCGTGAAAACGGCTCCGCTGCCCGAAGACGAAGTGCTGTTTCCGGCAACCGCTAAATCCAGATTATTGTCATTATTAAAAAAGCCGGTCGCAACAGACGGCGATGTTACGGGCGTGGCGAAACTTGTAACGCTGCTGAAGGTGCCGTTCGCCCCGCCGAGAAGAAGTGCAATCGAGTTGGTGTCGGAAGCACCGGCAACAATATCCTTTCTGGAATCATTATTAAAATCGCCGGTTGTCAGATTTTTAATGGTAAAACCGACATTGGTCACCGGCGACGCAAGGGAATTAAACAATTGCGTATTAACGCCAGTGTTGAGATAAACAGCTACCGTGTTTGGACTCGATGAACCGGAAGTGGTGGCTACGGCAAAATCAATCCGCGAATCGTTATTAAAGTCTTCGACAACAATAGCCTGCACCGGATTTGCAAAACCGACGCGCTGCGTGCTGATAACGCCGCCCTTTCCGTCGCCTAATGAAATCAAAAGATTTTGCGAAGAGCCGCTGATGAATTGATTGCTTCCGGTTATCACGTCCAGATTGCCGTCGCCGTTAAAATCACCCGAGGCAATCACGCTCGGATTTGCTGCCGACGGTAAAGTATTCGGTCCGAATTTGTCATTGTTATTGATTAAAACCGTAAGATCGTTGGAACCAATATTAGCCGTTGTAATGTCGTTGCGACCGTCATTATTCAAATCGGCGATATTAATAGAAATCGGAGCCGAACCTGTCGGGATTAAAATCGGGGTCGTTGAAGTGAATGTTCCGTTGCCGTTTCCGGTTATGATTGCCACTTCACTAATGCTGTCGCTAAAACTTCCGCCGACCCCGATTACAATATCGAGATTGTTTGAGCCGACGACCTGTCCGAGAGCCAGTGAGCGAACGCGGAGACTAGAGTCGTTGAAAGTCGTTACCACCGGATTTGAAAAATTTCCATTGTTATTTAAAACCACGAAATAAGAAGTCGAATCAACGCTGGAAATTACCAAATCCGGCGCGGAGTCGTTATTTATATCGCCGACGGCAACCAGCGGTGACGAAAACGAGAAATTGTTCGTGCTTAAAACAAAATTTGTGGCGACTTGAAAGCTGTTGGAATTGCTGCCCAACAAAAGGGAAACCGTCGAATTGCTGTTAACCGTCAAAACGTCGGAAACTCCGTCCCGATTAAAATCGGCGATTTCTATATCGCGCGGCTGCCCGCCGATATTAAAGTTTCCGGCAAGTGCAAAATTACCGAACCCTTCATTCAAAAACAGAGCGACCGTTCCGAAACTGTTGTTGTTAACAGTAGCGACGGCAATATCAATAATACCGTCGGCATTAAAATCTCCTATTTCCATTGTTGCCGCCGAACCTTGAACGCTTAAAGTATTTTGCTGGCTGAAAACACCGTCGCCGTTGTTTATAAAAAGGGCAAGCAATGACTGATTGCTGTTGAAATTGGAATTGCCGACGACGGCTAAATCAATATTTCCGTCTTGATTGAAATCGCCGAGAGCGGCGGAACTGGCTGAAAAACTAAAAGGAATACTTGTGAAAACCGATAAGTTTCCCGATCCGTTGTTCAGCAAAACCGTGGCGATATTAGATGCGCCCGATGAATTGCCGGTTAAAACGACGACATCCCGGGCGTTATCATTGTTGACATCTCCAACAAGCGATAGTCTCGGCGTTTGACCGACCGGTATCAGCGAACTCGTATTGAATCTATTCGTCGTGCAAACTCCGATTGCAAAAGATGTTGCTGATAAACTAAAAAAAATGCTCATACAAAACAGTATTTTGAAAAAATACGCTTGTTGAAAATTAAATTGACGTAAAAAAATCATAAATTCTCCTTGAGGTTAATGTAAAAAAACGATTGGAACGCATATTTTTATGATATAAGCCTTGTTCCAAACATAATAAAATACGCAACTAATCCGCTTTGCGTCGAGTTTCGTTTTTAACTGCAAAATTACACACGAACAACCGGATAATTGGCGAAAACTGCAATCCTAATAGACTATTTTTGGATTATGGAAAATAAATTGATAAACAAAAATTAAAAGAAATCGTTTTGGTATAGAGGAAAATTCATAGTTAAGGCATAAGGGGAAAGTCGTGAGCCTATGCTATTTGTAATTATTTTTCATCCGTTTACCTAAACCGTTAAAACTTAATTTTTATTTATACTTTAAGGTTAAGCAGAATTGATAATAGAAAAATATTAATTGACTGTCAACGAATTTTTAACAACAGTCGAATACGTTCTGATAAATTTATTTTCAAGAATTAAAGATTGTGAGGTCAAAAATAAGAGGTGAAAACTCCGATTCTTCATTATCGGAGTTTTCACCTCTTGGAATAAACTTCAAAATAATAAATGGGCTTAGTTATTCTTCATTCCGAGATTCTTCATCAAAAAGCCGTAAATATCAGCCTGTTCTTCGATGACTTTGGCGGTCGGTTTGCCCGCGCCGTGTCCGGCTTTGGTTTCGATGCGGATTAAAACCGGCGCGTCGCCCGACTGCATTTCCTGCAAAGTCGCGGCGTATTTAAAACTGTGCGCCGGAACAACGCGGTCGTCGTGGTCGGCGGTCGTCACCATCACCGCCGGATATTTCGTGCCTTTTTTGAGATTGTGCAAAGGCGAATATTTGTAAATCGCGGCAAACTCTTCGGCATTATCCGCCGAACCGTAATCGGATGTCCACGCGCGTCCGATGGTGAATTTGTGAAAGCGCAGCATATCCATCACGCCAACCGCCGGAAGTGCCGCGCCGAATAATTCGGGACGCTGATTGAGAACCGCGCCGACGAGCAAGCCGCCGTTCGAGCCGCCGGAAATCGCCAACTTGCTCGGCTGGGTATATTTTTCTTTGATTAAATACTCTGCCGCGCCGATGAAATCGTCGAAAACATTTTGTTTTTGAAGTTTCGTTCCGGCTTTGTGCCAATCTTCGCCGTATTCCGCGCCGCCGCGAATGTTCGGCATTGCGAAAACGCCGCCGTTTTCCAGCCAGACGAGCCGCGAAACCGAAAATCCGGGAGTGAGCGAAACGCTGAAACCACCGTAGCCGTAAAGCAATGTTGGATTTGTTCCGTCCAGTTTCAAACCTTTTTTGTGGACGATAAACATCGGAACGCTCGTTCCGTCTTTGCTTTTATATTTAATTTGTTTGACTTCGTAATCGGCGGGATTAAATTTCACATCCGCTTTGCGAAAAACTTCCGATACGCCGGTTTTCATATCGTAGCGGTAAATCGTCGGCGGAGCGTTAAAACTCGAATAGCTGTAAAAAGTTTCCGTGTCGGCGCGTTTGCCGCCGAAACCGCCTGCCGTTCCGATGCCCGGAAGCTCGACGCTGCGAACGGTTTTGCCGTTGGTGTCGTAAATGCGAATCTGCGTGTAAGCATCTTTTAGATAATTGGCGACGAACTGATTGTTGATAAAATTAACGCCTTCGAGCGTTTCCGCCGATTGCGGAACGACTTCGCGCCATTTCAAATCTTTGTCCAAAATATCAACCGCCACGATGCGACCGCGCGGCGCGTTTTTGTCGGTTCGATAATAAAACGTCGAACCGTCGTTGCCGATGAAACTGTAATCGGCTTCAAGTTTGTCAACAATCGGCATAATCTCCGCGCGCTGCGTTTTTAGGTTTTTGACGTAAACCATATTCATCGGCGCAGTGCCTTTGCCGACGTTGATAATCAGCCAATTTCCGTCTTCGGAAACAAAACCGCCGACGAACATTTCCTTGTCGTCCTGACGTTCATAAATCAAAACGTCTTCGCTCTGCGGAGTTCCAAGTTGGTGATAATAAAGTTTTTGATAGAAATTCTCGGCTGATAATTTTGATTTGTCGTCGGCTGCCGGATAACGCGAATAGAAAATGCCTTTTCCGTCTTTCGTCCACGACGCGCCGGAAAATTTGATGTCTTTTAGAACGTCGGGCAAATCCTTGCCGGTTTCGACTTCGCGGAAACGCCATTCCTGCCAGTCCGAACCTGCACCGGCTAAACCGTAAGC
>JALYQJ010000571.1 GCA_030855875.1 Acidobacteriota bacterium | reverse complement strand
GAAAATATTCTGACGGCTCTGCCTTATATTCCGTGGTTTGTCGGACTGCTCGCCGGACTACTGATACTTTTGTTCGTGCCGAAAAGCGAAACGAAAGTGCGTTTTCACGCCGCGCAGGGTTTGGCGGCGCACATTGGAATTTTGCTGGTGACGACGATTTTAGGATTCGCCGATAATTTTTTCGGTCTGGCGAGCGTCGCCAACGTCATTTTCCAAATCGTCACGACCATTATGTTGATCGTTTTCGCCATCAAAGCGTGGCAGGGAAAACCCGTGCATATCGAATCGGTAGATTCTTTGACCGAATGGCTCGAAGATAAAATAAAGCCAAAAGATTAATTTTTTGAAGGGAGAAATTTGAATGTATTGCTCGACTTGCGGAACTTTAATCAACGAAGACCTGAATTACTGTAATCGCTGCGGCAACCGCGTTGCTAAGGATGAATTAATGAAACACGATGGCGCAGCGGTTTCGGCTTTGAAGATTCTTTCGATTTCGACAGGTTGGGTCGGTGTCGTCGGGTTGGGCGGTCTAATTGGTCTGATAGGCATACTCTTAGGCAGTCACGCCGCTCCCGAATTGATTGTTATTCTTTCGGTTTTGTTTCTTGCATCAGCTTTTGGCATCTGCTTTTTGATGACGCGGCAAATATCGCGCTTGATCGAAGCCGTAAATCCGGGAAAGCAAAACTCGAAACAAAATTCCGCGCCCGAACAATTAAATTCACCGGTTGCCGGACAAATCGAATCGCCGCGCGAACCTTTTATCAGCGTAACGGAAAACACGACGCGAACTCTTGAAAAAATTCCCGTCAAATAAAAATCGAAATTACCTAATAAATGGCGCGAGCAAAGTCAGCATCGCAATAATCACAATCGCACCGAACACATCGAGCAAAATTCCATAGCGCACCATTTTCATCAGCGGAACGTAGCCCGAACCGTAAACAATCGCGTTGCAAGGTGTGGAAACCGGCAGCATAAATCCGAGACTCGCGCCGAATGTCGCGCCGAGTGCCGGAATCAAAGGGTCTGCGCCGTTTGCCTGAGCAATCGCAATCACGACCGGAACGACCATATTTGCCGAAGCCGTGTTTGAAGTCGTTTCGGAAATAATCACGGCGACAATGACCGACGCGACGAGCAGCCCGAATTCGCCGCTCAAAGGCAAAAGCGCGGTCAGATTTACACCGATTGATTCGGCGAGTCCGGTCTGAAAAGATAAAACTCCGAGAGCGAATCCGCCGCCGTAGAGCAAAACCACGCCCCAATCAATTTTCACCGCTTCCTGCCACGTAATCGCTTTTTCGCCCGCTTTATTTCCGGGCAGTAAAAATAACAAAACCGCGCCTGCAATTGCGCCGACAGCTTCGGGCAGACGCGAATTTATCGCCTTGTAAATCTGACTCGTTTCGCCCGCAAAAAGAGCGATTAGACCGGAAAAAACCCAGAGCGAAACGGCGACGGCGAAAGCGACGACCGTTGATTTCTGCGCCCGCGTCCATTTGCCCAAAGCCGCTTTTTCGCGCCGGATCATCTCTACGCTTCCGGCGATTTCCTTGACTCCGGCGGGCGCGAGATAATTCAGATAAAAATAAAGAAACAGATAAAGCACGACGACAATCGGCGCACCGATCATCATCCATTTGAAAAACGAAATTTCCGCGCCTAAAAGCTGACGAATAAAACCCAAACCGATGACATTCGGCGGCGTTCCGATGGGCGTGGCGAGTCCGCCGATTGACGCGGCAAACGATGTTATCAGCATCATCGCCGTCGCGTAATTGCGGCTGATTTTAATGCCGGTTTCTTTTTCTTGTTTGAACAAAAATGTGATGATTGACATTCCGATGGCGAACATCATCGCGGTTGTCGCCGTGTTGGAAATCCACGCAGAAGTAAACGCCGTGACCGCGCCGAACGCGAATAAAATCCGTGAAGGTCGCGCTCCAATCCATTTCAGCGAAAGAACGCCGTAAGCGAATCGTTTGTCCAAATCGTGCAGAAAAATCGCCCGCGCCAAAATAAACGAGCCGATAAACAGAAACATCAGCGGGTCGGCAAACGGGGCGAAAACCGTTTTCGCGTCGGCGACTTTGAATAAAACGCACAACGCCGCGCCGATCAAAGCCGTAATCGGCATCGGCAAACTTTCGCAAATCCACAAAACGATAACCGCCGCGATAATTGCCGCCAAACTGTGCGCTTCGGGTTTTAAGTTCAAAGGCGCGAAGAAAATCAATACGAAAATAAACGGCGCGAGAAAAAATCCGGCGCGGTTGCGCCATTTCTCAAAACGCGCTTCCGCCGGACTGATAACTTCTTCGGCTTCGATAATTTCTTCGTAATCGGACATTTTTAATTAACTCAGGTTAAGGGTTTCTAAAGTTTGAAGATTTTCTTGCCCGCGAAACACGCGAAAGACGCTAAATTTATCTGAAAATTATTTGTTCTTATTTTTTTCGCGTAGTTTCGCGTATTTCGCGGGCAAAAAACTTTTGGTTATTTATCAAAAGCAACTTAAATTAAATATTTTCAACTACTAATTCGCCGCCGCGACGTTCGCCGCGCAGTTTCAGAAACGCAGCGATAATTAAATAAATCGCCAGTAGAATCAACGCCAGACAAGCGATTCCGTTGACGAATTTGACATCGAAACCGTTTGCCGCCTGAAAATTTCCGACGACCAGACTCGTCAAAGCCCAGAGCGTAATAATCAAAACGAAAAGCATCGGCAAAAGCGTGAACGCGATTCGCTTTCGCGCCTGATAAAGCCAGACGGTAATCGAAAGTAAAGTCAAAGCCGCGAGCAGTTGATTTGACGCGCCGAATGAAGTCCAGAAATCGTTCCAGCTTCCTTTCGGCGCAATCAAAACGCAGATGAACGGAACGACGATTGTCGCCAAAGTTCCGATAAGTGCGCCGATTTTGCCTTTTAAACCGAAAAGCTCCTGAACAATGTATCTTCCCAAACGCAAAGAAACGTCCAGAGTATCGAAAACAAAAGTCGAAAAAGCCATCGCGCCGAACGTAATCGCAAACGGCATATTTTCCCTGCCGATTATCAAAGTTAGAAATTCGCCGATGCCGTTGCCGTAAATTTTGCCCGGGGACACGCCTTTCACGGCTTCGGACGCGACAATCATTATCGTCACTAACGCGATGAATGCGACAAAACCTTCCGCCAGCATCGCGCCGTAACCGACCGATTTCGTGTGCGATTCTTTATCAATTTGTTTCGATGTCGTGCCGGAACAGACGAGTCCGTGAAAACCGGAACACGCGCCGCAGGCGATTGTCACAAACAAAAACGGAAACAGCGTTCCGGTCATTCCGCCGATGTCCCACGATTTAAACGACGGTTGCTGAATCTCGTAACCGCCGAAGAAAATCCCGATCACGCCGACGGCAATCGCCGTGTAAAGCACGAATCCGCCCAAATATCCGCGCGGCTGAAGCAAAGCCCAAACCGGCACGAGCGACGCAATAATGCAGTAAATTAAAATCAAAACCGCCCAACTCGTGTGGTCGAACAGAAAAACGGTCGAAAATTTCGTTCCCAAATATGAAAGCGCGAAGGTTGCGGGAACGAACATTATCGTTGATAACCAGAGCGGCGGTTTCAAGTATCTTTCGACCAAACCGAGAACGATTGATAATCCTAAATAAGCAACGCTCGCAAACGCGACCGCGCCGCCCGCGTTGAAATTTTCAACGCCTTGCAATTCTTCGGTTCCCGAAACAAAAGTTCCCGCTGTGATGTCGGTAAATGCGACGATAACGTAAATTAGAGCGATCCAGATAAACGCCATCATCGCGCGCCCTGCGCCGTTCCCCAATTTTTCGCGCGTGATTTCGGCAATCGAAGTCGCGCCGTGTCTGACGGACGAAGCGAGCGAAGAAAAATCGTGAACCGCGCCGATTAAAACTACTCCGAACGCAATCCAAAGCAGACAGGGAAGCCAGCCGAACGCCTGACACGCGATAATCGGACCGGCAATCGGACCAGCTGCCGCAATCGCCGAAAAATGCTGTCCGAACAGATAAAACGGTCTGGTCGGCACGAAATCTTCGCCGTCGTTCTTAGTATTGGCGGGCGTTTCGCGCGAATCGTCCAACTTAAATTGATTTGCAATCCAACGCCCGTAAGCGAAATATCCGAACACGAGCCAGATTAAAAAAACAATTGCCAAAGCCGCGAGCATAAATTTTCTCCGAATTGATATTTGGGAAGCCGAAAGTGAAATAAATTTACGCTAAAGTTAAAGTAAAAGACAAGTTATTAACCAAAATAGACCCAAATAAATGCAGACTTTTAGAAAGATAATTTAACTTTTGACTAAATCTCTATCTATCTTATCTGTGTTCAATTTGTGTTCACGCGAAGCGGGATGGTTAAATAAAAAATTATGAACAGCGAAAAATCTTTGCAGGAAACTTACGCGCCGAACGGTATCTGTTTCGGCTGCGGCGTAAAAAATGAAAAAGGTTTGCGAATCAAAAGTTTTGCGGGCGAAAACGGCGAAGAAGTTGTCGCCGAATGGAAAGCCGACGAACATCATCAAGCCTTTCCCGGAATGCTCAACGGTGGAATTGTCGGCGCACTGCTCGATTGTCATTCAAATTGGGCGGCGGCTTATTTTCTGATGAAAAAGAACGGCAAAGATGCTCCCGACTGCACCGTGACGGCTAATTATTCAATCAAACTTCTGCGCCCGACACCGTTCGACGCGACGATTTATTTGAAAGCCCGCGTCGTCGAATCAACTGAAGACCGCGCCACGGTCGAAGCAGAATTAATTGCCGATGAGAAAGTTTGCGCGACTTGCCGCGGATTATTCGTCGCCGTCAAAGAAGGTCATCCGGCATATCATCGCTGGTAAATTTTTGCCGTTATAATTATTCAAATAGAGTTATTGAACGCGGAAGAAGTAAACTACGTCGCCGTCATTCAAAAGAAATCTTCGTTAATGCTGTTCTCATCGGCGCGGGCGAACGGCTTCGATATTGAGCATCCGTTTAATAATTTGATTGCCGTGTGCGAATCGTGAAATTATAAGTAAAATAATTGAAATGGAAAATTTACTCACCATCAAAGAAGCCAGCGTTTGGGCGACGAATTTTCTCGGAAAGTCCGTTACGCCTTCAAATATCGCTTATTTGGTAAACTACGGCAGAGTAAATAAACTCGGCGAAAACGGCAATACTTATGTTGCCAAACAAGACCTCATTGATTATTACGAAACTTATCAAAGAGAAACAGTTTGGAAAAAACAACTCGGCGAAGATTTGAATTGGGCTTTGTCGTTTGAGCAATATAAAGAATCGGAAACGACAAAGCACGTTCACCGGCTTCATCCGTATAAAGGCAAATTCATCCCGCAACTCATCGAATATTTTCTTGACGATCACACGGACAAATTTAAAACCGAAACATTTTTTGCAAAAGGCGATATAATTCTCGACCCGTTTTGCGGCAGCGGAACGACGCTCGCGCAGTCAAACGAATTAGGCATTAACGCCGTCGGCATTGACGTTTCGGCATTCAACGCGCTGATTTCAAACGTCAAAGTCAACAAAATAAATCTCATCGAACTGCAAACTCACATCAAAGAAATTTCGCATTGGCTTCGGGCATTCACCGCCGAACAGTCAAACGTCGAATTTGAAATTAAATTAACGGAATATCTCAATCGCTACAACAATAAATATTTTCCTTCGCCCGAATTCAAGATACGCGCCCGCCGCAAAGATTTTGACGACAAGAGTTATACGGCGGAACACGAAGCCGTTGTTTTGAAAAAATATAACGAACACATCAAACTTTACGGCGTAAAACT
>JALYQJ010000550.1 GCA_030855875.1 Acidobacteriota bacterium | reverse complement strand
GCGTCTTTGACAAACGATTGACCGGAATTAAAGGCTTCGGCGTATTTCAGGTAATATGCGAGATAAGCGTTGCGGGCGGCGAGTTCAGGCGTGAGTCCGCGCCGGAAAGTATAAACGAAATCTTTGGCGGTAATCGGGTCGCCGTTGGAAAATTTCGCGGTTTTGCGTAGATGAAAAAGATATTCGGTTCCGTCGCTGCCGACTTCCCAGCTTTCGGCAATTGCCGGAATCGGCTCCATCGTTTTCGGATGATACTCGACCAGACCGTCGTAAAGAGCCATATAAATCCGCGCTTCCGGCTGTCCTGTGCCAATCTGCGGATCGAGCGATTCCGGCTCCGAACCGGAAACATACCGCATTATATTATCCTTCGGTGCTTCGGTCAGACCGAAATAACGGTTGTTTGCCGAAGTTCCGCAGCCGATTAAAAATGAAGATAGAATAACGACCGCTATTACCGCGTGAAATTGACTGAAACCGAATCGTGTCATATTTTTTGCTCCTGAATTACTAATCCGTCTGATTGCGGAAAACCAAAACTAAATTTAACGGCGTGGCGAGAGGTTTTTATTTTTATTACGCTCTAAACTTATCACGTCAGAGCATTTACAGACAAGAGTTTTGTTTTTCGTCAATCGAGAATCCGCTGTTTGCGGCATCGAGTTTAACCGTTCAATCGCTCGCTGACAAGTATTCGTTACGATTCGCCGTTCTTTTATTCAGGTTGCCAATTATTATTAATCCGCACATCTTTGAGCGAAGGCGCGTCGAGCCTATTTATTTCAAAACCTTGAATATACGGTTTGACCAGAGAATACGATGTCGGAAAATAAAGCGGAATCGCCGGAAGCTCAAAAATCGCCTCGGCTTCGGTCAGAAATAACACGCCGTCGGCAGTTTCAAATGCTTCCGTTACCGAATTTTCGCTCGCCGGTTTTTCGCCTTCGGACGTGTTGGAATTAACGCTTTCGGGCGCGGTTTTATTACTGTTTTCAGTAGTTTTATTTTCGGCAGCGGTTTGATTGTTTTCAGTTTGACTGACAATTTTCTTTCCCGGCTCGAAAATCGTCAGCATATTGGCAGTTTCGTCAATCGTCGGAAGCAAAACTCCGCGCCGGATCAGATCAAAGTCGCCTGCCTTCCAGTTTGTTTCGAGTTCGTCCGCATCTTTGACCGTAATCTGCGTTTCGATATTCAAGTTTCGTTTCCACATTTTGGCGACCGAACGCGCGATTTTTTGCTGAATGTCGTTGCGATTGACGAGCAATTGCACGGTCGGAAAATTTTCGCCGTTCGGAAAACCCGCTTCAACGAGTAATTTTCTGGCTTTTTCCGAATCCTGTGCGAGTTTTTTTACATCTTGATTGGCAGTCGGCAGAAAACCGAGAGCCGGTTCGGTCGCGCCGTCCATATCGCCTTCGGTCAGACGTTCGCGCTCGACGGCAATCGCTAACGCCTCGCGCACACGCCGGTCACTGAAAGGCGCGTTTGCGCGATTGAATTCATAAAAATTAAGTGCGCTGTGCGTCGTCCGGCGAAAATCTTTAAATGGTTCGAGCAGTTTCAGCGCGAGCGGTTCAAAATTTACGTTCGTCAGCGCGTCAATTTCTCCGGCGCGATACGCTTCGAGAGCGGTTTCCGCGTTTTCCGTCGGCACGAAACGCACTCTTTCGAGTTCGACCGCGCCGCTGTTCCAATAAAGCGCGGAACGGTCGAGCGTAATGCCGTCCTGTCCGATGGAAGCGATACGAAACGCGCCGCTGGTGACGATTTCGGCATTTAATTTTTCCGTTTCAAATTCCTTTCCGTCACCGAAAATCGGACGAAAAATCGGATGCGCGACGAGCGACGGAAAATCCTTGTCCGATTCGATCAGCGAAACTTTTAGAACGTAATCATTAACGGCTTCGACACCGAATTTTATTTTCGGCTGAACTTCCGTTTTCGGTTTCGGCGCGTTTTCCAAACCCGCTTTATTTTCACCGGCTTTATTTCCAATCGCTTTATTTTCAGTTATTTTGTTTTCGATTATTTTATTTTCCGGTTCGGAAGCACTCGGCTTTTCCGCCGTTCGATTGGAATTAAACGGATTTTGCAGAAGAGGCGTTTTATCACTGCTTAGTTGATCCATAAGAGAGCCGGGATCGTTCACAACCGTCTCCGCGCTTTCCGGCGCAACCGGCATTCCGACAATATTTTGCAGCAAATTCGGGTGCGGAATCTTAGCTTGCATTTCCGCCAGACGCTTCCACGAACTGGCGAAATCTCCGGCTGTGACGGGTTTTCCGTTTGACCATTTGGCATCGCGGCGCAGTTTAAATGTCCAATTTTTGTAGTCTTCGGAAGAACTCCATTCGGCAGCGATTGCCGGAACGGTTTTCAAGGTTTTCGCGTCCGTTTCGGTCAAGCCTTCAAACAAAGCGCGAACCACATCAATTTCCGGCGCGGCGGAAGCGAGTGCCGGATCAAAGGATTTCGGCGTTTTGCCGTTGCTCCAACGAAATTCCTTTTTCTGCGGCGGCGCAGTTTCGGCGTAAAAAGGCTCCGGCTTCGGTTTTTCGAGTTCATTACAGCCGGTTAAAAAGATTGACGACAGAAACACAAAAAACGCAGCAAAATACAAAGGCAAAGCCATATTTATTTGTGTCCTTCCGTCGTTTCATTATTTTAGAAAACTCTGTGTTTCGGTGATGAAAAATTATGTATCAACTAACAGTTTCAATTGCCCGAAAATTTCAATTGTTCGCTCTCGCGCCGCCTTAAAACCGCCGGAAGTATCAATCAGAAAATCGGCGAAACGCTTTTTTTCTTCCTGCGGCATTTGCGCGTTGATTCGACGCAATGCTTCCGCTTCGCTCAAAGCGTTGCGGAGCATTAGACGCTGCAATTGTATCGTCGGTTCGCACCACATAACAATTAGTTTGTTAAATCTTTGGTAACTTCCAGATTCTATCATCAAAGCCGCGTCAATAACAGCGATTCCGTGCGGAGCGGCTTTTTCGCATCCACTGATCCATTCGTTTTGCGCCTCGAAAACCAATGGATGCACGATGGAGTTGAGAAGCTGTCGTTTGCGCTCGTCACCGAAAATGATTGCGCCGAGCTTTATGCGGTCAAGTTCGCCGTTTTCCCGCAAAATTTCCGCGCCGAAATGCTCGACTATTTGACGCAAACCAATCGTATTCGGCTCGACGACTTCTCGCGCCGTCACATCGGCATCGAGAACAAACGCGCCGAGTTCGCGCAAAACCTCGCAAATATATGATTTGCCGACGGCGATTGAACCTGTCAGTCCTACTTTCAGCATTTTAGTCGGAGCGCGGACATCCGTGTCCGCCATATCGCCGAAAGGCGATGAAAAGTTGCGATTTCATTCAACATTCAATCTAACCGAAATGTTTTTCATCGCTGGCGCGATATGGCGGACACGGATATCCGCGC